>CAIKWU010000523.1 GCA_903831155.1 uncultured Planctomycetaceae bacterium
GGCGTGCTGGTCTACCTGCCGCAGGAGGGCCGCGGCATCGGTCTGGTGGAAAAGATCCGTGCCTACGAACTGCAGGACAAGGGTCTCGACACCGTCGAGGCGAATCTCGCCCTCGGCTTCAAGGCCGACTCCCGTGACTACGGTGTCGGCATCCAGCTGCTCAAGGATCTCGGCCTGCGGCAGGTTCGCCTGCTCACCAACAATCCCAAGAAGACCGACGCCTTCATCTACGGCGGCTTCGATCTCGAGGTGGTCGACCAGGTGCCGATCCTGCCCCCCGTGCACGAGTTCAACGAGCGGTATCTGGCCACGAAGCGCGAGAAGCTCGGCCACAAGTTCCCCGGCGGGCGTTGACCTGCCGCCAGCATGCCGCCGGCCTGTGGCCAGCCTGCGTGCGAGAGGGCCATGTGGCCTGCCGACCGGTTGATCGACGGCACCCCGGACCAGGTGCACACCCCGGCCGTTTAGGCTCGCGGACGGCATTTTTAGCCGTTGTCGAGCCGACGAAAACCCGCTCCGGCAGGGCGAGACCAAAGCCGGCCGCGGAGTGGGGCGGACGCTCCCATCAGGATGTGTTGCGTCGCCCGGCAAAATGAGGGATTCTTTTGACCGCTCCGTGGGCCAACTGGGGGTGCATGATCGGCGTCCACCCTCACCGTGAACCACGGGGCTGTGGAGGATCCAACGATGCGACGGAAAAGAAATCGGCAGCGGGATTCGGTGTCGGGCCTCGGTCGGAGCCGGCTGGCCGCCAACGGTTCCCGGAAGGCCACGGCCCGCCGCCGCCGGCCGCCGGTGAGCCTCGCCTGCGAGCGGCTCGAGCCCCGCCGCGTGCTCGCGGCCGCCGCCAGTCTCGACGCCGCCCAGTCCGCCGCCCTGCTCCAGGGCATTCAGGTCTTCGCCCAGCAGCTTCAGGCGGTGCAGGAGTCAGCGATGCTCGGCGAGCCGGCCGTAGGCCTCGGCCAGCCCCTCGGCACGCTCATCCATGTCGGCGACGAGATCCGTGCCGGGCTTGCCGATCCGCTCGCTCCGCTACTCGCTGGGCCGAAGTCGGCTGCGCAGATCGAGGCCGCCTTCCAAACCGCCGCCGCAGCGGACGACGCGGCGGACAACGCCTTTGCCATCAGCGGGCTCACCAGTTCGCTGATCTCCGCCGATGGCCGCGAGATGCTCTGGTTCGATCTGGATGTCTCGGTGCGACGACCGCTGCCCGACTATCAGCTCGACCTTGGCCAGTCGCCTTCGGCCATCTCCGGGAGTGAATCGCTCCTTGACCGCGGCCTGCGGCTCGGGACCCTCGAGGCGCTCGTCACGGCGGCCGTGGACGGCAGCGTGTCATTCGGCGTCGACCTCGCTGCCACCGCCGATGCCGGGTCTTCCATCTTTATCAAAATTGGCGCGTTGACGGTCTCGACGACCGCCAGTCACAAGGCCTCCACGAAGACGGCGATCGAGGATGTCGAGGCCTCGTTCGGCGCCGTGCGGCTCGGGCCGGCCGATGTTGACCTCGAGCTCGACATCGCCGCCGACATCACGCTCGCCGCGCCGACCGTGACATTGGGCCAGTTCCTCGCCGAGCCAGCGGGCTCGCTCGTCACGTCGCAGGCAGCCGTGGGCGGCGGCATCAGCGTGTCGATTCCGTTCACGCTCGGCGTCGGCGGCTTCGACGAGTCCTATACAGCCCTGAAACTTGGCGTGACCGCCAGCGATCTCTTCCACACGGTCGCCGAGCTGCCGGCCTTCGAGCTCGTGCCACCCACGCTCAGCCCCA
>CAIKWU010000524.1 GCA_903831155.1 uncultured Planctomycetaceae bacterium
GAAGGTGGCCGAACTGGGCATGATCAGGGCCGCCGGATCGACGATCGAATCCGAGACCCGCACGAGCTGGCCGCTCACTGGGCCGGCGCAGAACGCCGGCACGAACGCGAGCACGACCGCCAGCAGCGCGGCTGCGAGACGGCGCCGAGCCGGCCGGAGGGGCCGGTTTCTTGCGGGGTCGAGACTCACGTCGATAACCTTACGTTCCTAGAAGCGTCGGCCGCCAGCGATGGGCGGGACGGCCGGCTCCGAGCGTACGGATCCAGGACCAAGTTTGGTTCGGTTTTTCACGGATTTTTCATGATTCGCCGCAAAACACCGCGGTGCCTTGTTGCGGCGGCCCTGCTGGCCGCGGCGTTCCCGGCGTCCGGATCCGCCCAGCAGCCCCCCATGCAGGTCGGTTTCCTCTGGCACATGCACCAGCCGATCTACTACCCCGGCGAGAGCATCATCCAGACGACCAACGCCGGGCGGTTCTCGTTCTCCGTGGTCGACGTCCACAACCAGCGTCTTGGACCCTACACCACCTGGCCGAAGGATGCCATCCAGATCGGCTCCGGGCTGCCCCATCTGGGGGCCAGTGTGTCGTTCTCGGGGTCGCTCATCAAGAACCTCAACGACCTCGAGGCCGCCGGCTACTCGCAGTGGACCAACTGGGAGCGGGCCTACCGGGATGCGCGGGCGCTGACCACGGCCGAGGGCAACCCCCGCCTCGATGTGATCGGCTTCTCTCAGTACCACGCCCTCGGTCCCCTTCTCGACACCCGCGACCTGCGGATGCAGATCAAGCTCCACAAGCTCTCGTCGCAGGATGCCTTCGGCACGGGCGTGCCCTACGCCAAGGGCTACTTTCCCGCGGAGACGGCCTTCAGTGCCCGGATGATCCCCGCGCTCGTCGCGGAGGGCTTCGACTGGGCGATCGTCGACAACATCCACTTCGACCGCGCCACGAAGAACTACCCGCACACCGACTCATCGAACCTCTACGCCCCCAACCGGGCCGACGCGGTGAATCCCGACCCCGTCGCCTCCGGCGGGGCGTGGGTGCAGCTCAACAACCTCTGGGCCCCGAGCAAGGTGAGCGCGCCCTTCAGCTACCGGCCGCACCACGTGCAGTACGTCGATCCGAGCACGGGCGCGACCCAGAAGATCGTGGCCGTGCCGGGAGCCCGCTACGAAGGCAACGAGGACGGTCGCGGCGGATACGGGGCCCTGCAGTACAAGCAGGTGATGGACCAGTACAAGCAGCACAACACCGACCCGAACCGGCCGCTGCTCGTCGTGCTGCATCACGACGGCGACAACTACGGCGGCGGCTCCGACTCCTACTACCACGGCAACTTCCAGAACATGGTGAACTGGGCCGCGGCCGACCCCGACTACGACGTCACCACGATCCAGGACTACCTCGACCGCTTCCCGGTTCCCGCCCACGACGTGATCCACGTGGAGCCGGGCTCGTGGGCGGGGGCCGACAACGGCGACCCGCAGTTCAAGAAGTGGCTGGGACCCCGCAACGCCGCCGGCTGGAGCCCCGACGAGAACAGCTGGGCAGTGCTCACGGCCGCCAAGAACCGCGTGTTCACCGCGGAGGACAAGGCGCCGATCGGCGACCTGCGGAACGTCCTGGGCGGCGTCGGCTCGCCCACCGAGAAGGCCTGGAACTATCTGCTCCAGTCGCAGGCCAGCGACTACTGGTACTGGGATGGCACGGAGATCTGGGATTCTGACGTCACCCGGGGGTCGAACCTCGCCGTGCAGCAGGCCGACCAGGTGCTCGCGGCCAATCCGGGGGCGGAGGCGACCGCGCCGACGGTGTTCCTGCCGCAGCGGAGTTCCTGGAATCCGGGCGGCAAGGAGTTCGGCGTCGATCAGCCGAAAGACTTCGAGATCTGGACCTTCGCCTACGACGTGTCCGGGCTGCAGGACGTCGCCCTGAAATACCGCGTGGACTCCGACGGCGACAACCCGCTCGGCTCCACGCAGAACGAGACCTACGCGGGGGGTGCGGAAGTGGGCACCTGGCAGAGCCTGCCGATGAGCGGCGTCACGCTCACGTCCCCGGCGGGGATCCTGGCCCCCACCTATCGGTCCCAGCGGTTCGGGGCGACGGTCGCCGGGCTCTCCGACAAGCTCATCGACTACTACGTCGAGGCGACCGACGCCTTCGGCAACGTCACGAAGACCGACATCCAGCACGTGTACATCGGCACCGGCACGGGCACGACCGGCGGTGGCGGCGGGGGCAACCCCGGTGGCGGTGGAGGCGGAGGCGGCACGACGCTCACCCCCTCCGGCTTCACGATGGATGGCGTGCTCGATGCCGCCGCCACGCTCGCGGCCCAGAAGAGCGGCATGAGCCTCTGGGTCGGCACCAAGGGCAGCAGCCTCTACGTGGCCACGCCCGATGCCGGCGAGGGGAGCGACCACTTCGTCTTTGTGGCCAAGACCCCCGGCACGCTCGTGGCGGCTCCGTGGGCGAAAGCTGGCCAGGTGGCCGGCTGGGATGCCTTCCTCGCCGACGAGAACGACAACACCTACTCCGCGTGGTTCGACGCCCAGGGGCCGGGCGTGTCGGCGACCGGCGGAAACGGCGGCGTGCTCGAGGGCGTGATCGATCTCGTCGACGAGTTCGGGGCCTACCCCGACGCCGTCTACCTGGCGGTGGGGCTCTACGGCAACGGGAACGGCGGCCCGCTGCTCGCCAGCCACCAGCTTCCCGGCACACTCGACGGCGACGGCACGCTCCAGGCCAATGAGTACCTCCGGGTGCCGCTGGCTCCATTCGCGGTCACGCTCAGCGTGGATGCCGGCCGCCAGACGCAGGCCCAAGCCGGCCGTGCGTCGATCGCGGGCAACTCGCGGGTGGTCAAGACGGGCAGCGGCACCTGCGTGCTCGACGCCGCGAACGGATTCACGGGCCCCACGGATGTGCAGGGAGGGACGCTCGAGGTGGCCCACCCGTCCACGCTCGCCCGCTCCTCCGTCACCGTGGAGGTCGGCGCCCGGCTCATCGTGGCGGGGAGTGCCCGCGCCGCCGTCGCCGATCTCGATCTTCGCGGACTCGCCGACGTAGGTAGCGGCGGCCTGAGGGTCGTGGTGGGCATGAACGACGCTGAAATCCGTGCCGCCATCGACGCCGCGAAGGGTGACGGCTCGTGGGGAGGTGCGTCCGGCGTGGGCTCGTCGGCCGTGGCCGCCGCGGTGGCCGCCGGCGACACCCGGACCGTGGGATGGATCCGTGACGGGGCCGGGGCCGTGACGCTCGCGTTCGCCGCCCCTGGCGACACGGACCTCGACGGCCAACTCGACATCATCGATGCGGCCAACTTCCTCGCCGCGACCAGGTTCAACGCGGGCACGCCGGCCGGGTGGACCGAAGGCGACTTCAACAACGACTTCCAGGTTGACGTGCTCGATGCCGCCGAGTTCACCGCGGTGAACCTCTTCGACGCGGGCTCCTACCTACCCGCCGCGACGGTCGTCGCCGTGCCTGAGCCGACGACCGGCCTCCTGAGCATGGTTGGGCTGGTGGCGGCGGTCGCCGCGGGCACCCGCCGCCGCTGAGAGCCCCTTCCGGACGGGCCGATTCGTCCCCGCGAACAGGGGGATTCTCAGCCGGGAGACCAGCCCCGGGAATGTGGTGCGTTTTGCCCCAGGGGGCGGGACCGCACTGGTGCGATTCGCTCCACCTCGGCCGACGGCGCTGGTGCGATTCGCACCAGTCCGCCCGTCGGTCCTCTGCCCTCCCTCCGACACGCGGGGAAGAAAATATTCGAATTCCCCGTGAACGAGGCCGATGGCGACGACCCTTACCAAGACGCAAGCGATTTTGGCACGCCGGTTGCATTTGGCAGGGTGGTTTTCGGGGTGACTTGGAGGCAGGTCGCATACCGAGGCCGCACCGTGAAAGGGGAACTCGCCATGTCTGCTGCTCGTGCTGCACGAACGTTTGCCATCGCTGCTCGCCGCTCCGGTTTGCTTGCCGGAGTCATCGCCTGCCTGATCGCCGCCCGGGCGGAGGCCGTGACGGTGGTCTCGGTCAGCGGGCCCTCGACAACTGGGTGGACCTTCGCCAACACGTCGGGAAACTCGGCTCTCAACGGCAACTTCACGTCCACGGTCAGCACGTTCTCGGGCACCTGGTGGGGCCTCTACGCGAACAGCGGGCAGACGGCCAGCCAGACATACTCGTTTGCCAGTGCGCTCAGCGCCGTCACGGGCACGACCGTGCTTCGAGCCGGAGAGACCGTGCAGATCGACCTCGCCCTCGGGTTCAACAACGCCGGAACCGTGGGCATCGGGCTTCAGAACAGCAGCGGTGTCAACCGTTTCGAGACGTACTACATCGGGGGCAATGCGTCGGACACGTTCAAACTGAATGATGCCGGGGGGCAGGAGAACATCACCGGCCCCAACACGTCGTTCACAAACTCGTCCTGGAACAATGGCAACTACCAGACGATCCTCTTCACACAGCTTGCGGGGAACCAGTATTCGCTGTCGTTCGACGGCACGCCGGTCACCAACTCCGGTCTCACGCTCGCCGCCTCCGACATCTCCCAGATTCGGTTCTTCAACTTCGATGCCGGGTCGGGAAGCGGGAACAATCAGTTCGCCAACAACCTGGTCGTGGTTCCGGAGCCGGAATCCCTTCTGATGGCGGCTGCCGGCGGGTTCGCCGCAGCGGCCAGGTGGCTTGCGAGGCTACGCCGCAATCGGAGCCGCGTGACGGCCGAGTGCTGAGGCGGGGAGGCCTTACCGGGCGGTCCGAGTGGCCGGGTGTGCCCTCGGATCCATTTGCGAAGAGCCTTGGAGCGACGTAAAGTCGAAGCGTCGGTTCAAGACGACGCGAGCCGTTGCACGGTGGGCCAGAGCGGTCGACCTTCCGACCCCCGCCCTCCCCTCCGCAGGCTCCCGGCCCATGGCCTCCGATCCCGACCTCGGCCGCGTGCCGTTTTCGTCCCTCGACCTCTCACCGCAGGTGCTCGAGGCCGTGGCCCGAATGGGGTTCGAGACCGCCACGCCCGTCCAGGCCGCGACGATTCCGCCCATCATGGCGGGCCGCGACGTGATCGGGCAGTCGGAGACCGGCTCCGGCAAGACGGCGGCCTTCTGCATTCCGGCCATCGAGCGGATCGATCCGGCCCGCAACGCCACGCAGGTGCTGATCCTCGTGCCCACGCGGGAACTGGCCACCCAGGTGACCGGTGAGGTGCGGAAGCTCGCGGGTCAAGGCAGCCGCGTGCGGACGTTCGCCGTCTACGGCGGCGCCGCCTACGAGCCGCAGTTTGCGGAACTTCGCCGGGGCGTCCACATCCTCGTCGGCACGCCCGGCCGGCTCGTCGATCATCTCGCCCGGGGCACGCTCGACCTCGCGAAGGTGGGATTGCTGGTGCTCGACGAGGCCGATCGGATGCTCGACATGGGCTTCCGCGAGGACATCGAGAAGATCCTCGCTGCGGCGCCGGCCGAGCGGCAGACGGTGTTCTTCTCCGCGACGCTCTCGCCTGAGATTCGCTCGTTGGTGGCAAGTCATTCCCGCGACGCGGAGTCGATCAGCGTCGGCCGCAAGTCGGCCGGCGGCCCGGCGGCCGTCGAGCAGATCGCCTACGAGGTGCCGCACCGCGCCAAGCTCGAGGCGCTGACGCGGCTTCTCGACTTCCACGCGGTCAGCAGCGGCGTGATCTTCTGCAACACCCAGCAGATGGTCGAGGAGCTCGCCGACGCGCTCGCGGCCCGCGGCTGCCCCGCCGAGCGGCTGCACGGCGGCATGGCGCAGCCGCAGCGGACGCGGGTGATGAACGCCTTCAAGAAGGGGGCGTTTCCGTTCCTCGTGGCCACCGACGTGGCGGCGCGGGGTATCGACGTCGACGACCTGGGCCTCGTGGTCAACTACGACATGCCCTACGACGCCGAGGACTACGTCCACCGCATCGGCCGCACCGGCCGGGCGGGCCGCAAGGGGCTCGCGATCACGCTCGTCTCGGGGAACGCCGCCCACAAGCTCCAGTTCATCGAGCGGGCCCTCAAGGCGCGGATCCGCCGCGACCGGGTGCCCACGGCTGCGGCCGTCGAGGCACGCCGGGCGGAGCGGCTCGTCGAGCGACTCCGCGAGACGCTCGCCGGCAGCGAGTTCCGGGCCCGGCTCCCGATCGTCGATCGGCTCGTGGGCGAAGGGCACCCGCCGGCGGTCGTCGCGGCCGCGATCCTCCAGCACTTCGCCCCGGCCCCGCCGCCGCCGAGTCCGGCGGACGACGCCGCCTTCGCGCCGCCACGCGGGCATCACGTCAGTTCAGGCGACGGCCCTCGTCGTCCGCCGCGAACAGGTGGATACCGCCCTGCCGGACGCCCAGCGAAAGGCGGTCGCCCGGGGAAGCCCCACGGTCGCCCGGCACCCGGACCACGTGGGAAGACCCGCCGACCGAAACGTGGGCCAGCGTCTCGTGCCCCATCTGCTCGGCCACCTCGATCGCGGCGGTCGTAAAGGGACTTCCGTCGCCGTCGGCAAGCAGGTCTTCGGGGCGGACACCGAGCACGGCCGGCCCCGAAGGAACGCCTGCCGCATCGGGCCCGAGCGCCAGACGGGCCGCAGCGCCCTCCACATGGAAGGCCCCGTCGCGGATCGTACCTGGGAAGAAGTTCATCGTCGGGCTGCCGATGAACGACGCCACGAACCGGTTCGCAGGACGGCGATAGATGGCGAGGGGCGCGTCGAGCTGCTGGATCACCCCGTGGTTCATGAGCACGATCCGGTCGCCGAGCGTCATCGCCTCGACCTGGTCGTGGGTCACGTAGATCACCGTGGTGCCGAGTTGCCGGTGCAGCCGGGCGAGCTCGGCCCGCATCTGCACGCGGAGCTTTGCGTCGAGGTTCGAGAGCGGCTCGTCGAACAGAAACACCTTCGGTTCGCGGACGATCGCCCGGCCGAGTGCCACCCGCTGCCGCTGGCCACCGGAGAGCTCTCGGGGCCGTCGGGCGAGGAGGTGCTCGATCGACAGCGCCGCCGCCGCATCGTCCACGCGGCGGTCGATCTCCGGCCTCGGGGTGCCCCGCATCTTCAGGCCGAAGGCCATGTTGTCCCGCACCGAGAGGTGCGGATAGAGGGCGTAGTTCTGGAAGACCATCGCGATGTCGCGGTCGCCGGGGGCGACGTCGTTGACGAGCCGGTCGCCGATCCGGATCTCGCCCGAGGTCACCTCCTCGAGGCCCGCCACCATCCGTAGCGTGGTCGACTTGCCGCAGCCCGAGGGGCCCACGAGCACGAGAAACTCGCCGTCGGCGATGTCGAGCGAGATCCCGCGGACGGCGTGGTAGCCCTCGGGGTAGGTCTTGTGCAGGTTGCGGATCGTGACGGTGGCCATGGCTGCGAGGGCGGTGCCCTACTCCTTCACCGAGCCGACGGTGAGCCCGTTGACGAGGTACTTGCTGAACGCGAGGAACACCGCGACCACCGGCAGGCTCACCAGGATCGACGCGGCGGCGTAGAGCCCCCACTGCGACGAGAGGCTCGCCTGGAAGCCCTTGATGCCCAGCGGCAGGGTGAACATGTCCTCGTTCTGCATCACCTGGGCGGCGACGATGTATTCGCTCCAGGCCGTCATGAAACTGAAGAGCGCGGTGATCACGAGGCCGGGCGTGGCGAGGGGCAGGACGACGTGCCAGAAGGCCTGGGCCCGCGAGCAGCCGTCGATCCGGGCCGCCTCTTCGAGCGATGCGGGGATCGTGTCGTAGAAGCCCTTCATCTGCCAGACGCAGAAGGGCAGCGCGGTGGCCGTGTAGAAGACCATCAGGCCGAGCCAGGTGTCGACGAGGCCGAGCTTTGCGATGAGCACGTAGAGCGGCAGGAGCAGCATGGTGGCGGGAAACATCTGCGTGGTCAGGATGGCGAGCATGGTGGCCTTGCGGCCGATGAACCGGAACCGGCTGAAGGCGTAGCCGGCCGTCGAGGCCAGGGCCACGCCGGTCAGCGTGACGACCGATGAGACGACGAGCGAATTGCCGAGCCAGCGGAGGAAGGGCTGCTCCGTGAAGAGGCTCACGTAGCTCGCGAGGGTCCAGTCGGCCGGGATGATCGCGAGGTCGGTCGACCGCAGACGGTCGCCGGGCCGCAGCGAGATCGAGAGCCCGTTGAGCAC
>CAIKWU010000525.1 GCA_903831155.1 uncultured Planctomycetaceae bacterium
ATCGCGACGAGACGTTCGCCAACAACCGCGAGTTTCACGAGCATCTCGAGCGGCTCGGCATCCCGCACACCTGGACCGTGCTCCCGGGCGTGGGCCACGACCCGCTCGGCACGCTCGAAGCCCTCGGCGACACGAACTGGGAGTTCTACCGCGACGCGTTTGGCGACCGGCCGGGCGGCCGACCTCCCGAGCGAGATGCCGGGACCGCCATCTCCTTCAGGGTCGGAACGCAGGATCGACGGGCGGTCATCGTCAACGCCCCACGCGATGAAGCGAAGCGAGCGACGGTGCTCGTGCTCCACGGGGGCATGGGGAGCGCCGCGACGATGCAGGCCATCTCGGGGTTCGACGCGGTGGCGCGGTCGGAAGGGTTCATGGTGGTGTATGCCGAAGGCAGTTCGTTCGGCGGGAATCGCCGTGCGTGGAACACGGGCCATCTGCTGCGACGCCAGGTTCAGGACGCCGATGACATCGCCTACTTCGACACCCTCATCGACATCCTCGTGCGGGAGCACGGCGCCGATCCGAGCCGGATGTTCATGACGGGCGGCTCGAACGGCGGCATGATGACGTTCGTGTACGCCGTGGCGCGGCCGGAGCGGCTCGCCGCGGTCGCCCCGGTGGTGTCGTCGATGTTCACGTTCGACGCCAAGCCCTCGATCCCGGTTCCAATCCTGATCATCAACGGAGCCCGGGACGACGAGGTGCCGATCGAGGGCGGCATGAGCCGCAACCCGCTCGTGCGCCGCGCGCAGCGCACGCCGTTCCAGCCGCTGGACGAGGTGGTGAGGTTCTGGGCCGAGGTGAACCGCTCGCAGGGCGAGGGCCGCGTCGAGACGCGAGGCACCGTCACCACGACCGTCCACGCCGCGACGCCCGACGGCGCGGTCACGGAGTTCGTGGTCGACTCGGCGGGCGGCCACGGCTGGCCCGGGTCGAAGCCGCGCCGCGAGGGGGCCGAGCCGATCGGCTCGTTTGCGGGTGCCGACCGGGTCTGGGAGTTCTTCGGCGACAAGCGTCGCGAACCGCCCGCCGCAGCTCCCCCGGCCGAGCCGCCGGTTCGCGAGGGGCCCGCGGCCGTGAGGCCCGGCGATCATGGCATCGGCCGCCGCATCGGCGATGTCAGCTTCACCGATCTGGCAGGCACTCAACATTCGCTCGCGGGACTTGCCGACGGCCGCATCCTCGTGTTCGCGATGACGAGCACGAGCTGCCCGCTGAGCCGGAAGTATCTGCCGCGGCTCGAGGAACTCAGCGCCGAGTCCGGAGACCGTGTCGCCTGGATCCTCGTGAACCCCGTGGCGACCGACACGCCTGCGGACATGAGGGCCGCGGCTGCGAGGTTCGGCGGGCGGGCGACCTACGTGCACGATCCGCGCGGGGGACTCGCCGCGGCGGTCGGGGCCGTCACCACGACCGACGTCGTCGTGCTCGCGGCCGACCGCACGGTCGCGTACCACGGCGCAGTCGACGACCAGTATGGCTTCGGGTATTCGCTCGATGCCCCACGGAAGCACTACCTCGCCACCGCGCTCGCGGCGATCCGCGGAGGCGAGGCTCCGCCCGTGGCGGCCACCGAGGCGCCGGGCTGCATGCTCGACAGGCCGGCGGGCGATGCGCCCGCCACCGACGTGACCTACCACGGCCGGATTTCGCGGATCGTGGCGCGGCACTGCGTGGACTGCCACCGCGCCGGCGGTGCGGGCCCCTTCCCGCTCGACACCTACGACGATCTCGTGGCCCACGCCCCGATGGTCAGAGAAGTGATCGGCCGCGGCACCATGCCCCCGTGGTTCGCCGCCCCCGCGCCGGCCGATCCCGAAACCGGCCGCGTCCACACACCCTGGGCCAATGACCGCTCGCTCGCGGAAGCCGACAAGCATGATCTCTTCGCCTGGCTCGACGGCGGCCGGCCCGAGGGCGATCCGGCGGACGCTCCGGTGGCCAAGACCTACCCCGCCGGCTGGCAGATCGGCACGCCCGACGCCGTCTTCGAGTTCGCCGAGCCGGTGCCGGTCAAGGCGACGGGCGTGATGCCGTACCAGACCGTGATCGTGGAAACGCACCTGCCGGAGGATCGCTGGGTGCGGGCGATCGAAGTGCAGCCGGGGGATCGCAGCGTCGTGCACCACGCGCTGATCCACGTGGCCGGCGACGACGACGAAGCCGGCCGCTCACGGGATGCCGCCCGCGAGGAACGCCGCGGCTTCTGGGGCGAGTATGTACCGGGACAAAACACGCTCGTCTACCCCGACGGGTTCGCCAAGAAACTGCCCAAAGGAGCGCGGCTGCGATTCCAGATGCACTACACGCCCAACGGCACCGCCACGACCGACCGCACCCGCGTGGGCGTGATCTACGCCACGGAGCCGCCGCGGCACGAAGTCCGCGTGGCGGGGATCGTCAACGCGCGGATTTCTATCCCGCCGGGGGTCGCCGAACATCGCGAAGAGGCTTCACTGCGGATTCCCTTCGACGCCACGATCCTGGGCTTCCTGCCGCACCTCCACGTACGGGGCAAGGCCTGCCGCTACGAGCTCGTTCGGTCCGACGGGGGCCGCACCACGCTCCTCGACATTCCGCACTACGACTTCAACTGGCAGCTGCTCTACCGGCTGCACGAGCCGCTCGCGCTCCGGGCGGGCGACCGGCTCGTGTTCACGGCGTGGTACGACAACAGTGCCGGTAATCCGGCGAATCCCGATCCATCACAGACCGTTCGCTGGGGACCGCAGACATTCGACGAGATGCACCTCGGCTACGTCGAGTACTTCGTGCCGGGTGTCGCCCCGGCGGCGCAGCATCGCTGGCGGCTCGCTCGGTGACCGTGATCGACGCGTGGCAGGCGCCGGGCCGCACAGCCTCTCAATGCACGAGGATGTTGCGGAACTGCCACGGATCGGTCGGGTCGATGTCTTCCGGAAAGAGCCCCGGCCGGCCGTGGAGCGGGGTCCAGTCGGTGTAGTGGCCCGACACCGGCCCCAGGTACGGCGTCTGCACTTCGAGGCACCGGCGGTAGTCCATCTCGTCGGCTTCCACGATGCCGGCCTCGGGGTTCTCGAGCGCCCACACCATGCCGGCGAGCACCGCCGAGGTGACCTGCAGGCCGGTGGCGTTCTGGTAGGGGGCGAGGTCTCGCGTCTCGTCGATCGAGAGCCGCGAGCCGTACCAGTAGGCGTTCTTCGCGTGGCCGTAGAGCAGCACGCCCAGTTCGTCGATGCCGTCGACGATCTCGTCCTCGCCGAGGATGTGGATCGCCTCCTGCCGCTCGCCGCCGCGGCCAAAGAGCTCGTGGAGCGAGAGCACGGCGTCGTCGGCGGGGTGGTAGGCGTAGTGGCAGGTGGGGCGGTAGGCGACCCGGTCGCCGTCCCGCAGCGTGAAGTAATCGGCGATCGAGATCGACTCGTTGTGCGTGACGAGGAAGCCATACTGCGGCCCCGGCGTGGGGCACCAGGACCGCACCCGCGTGTTGGCGCCCGGCTGCAGGAGGTAGGCCCCCGCCTTCGAGCCGATCGTCTCGAGCCGGCCGTTCTCCGGGAGCCACCGCTCGTGCGTGCCCCAGCCGAGTTCGGCGGGCTGCATGCCCTCCGAGAGGAAGCCCTCCACCGACCAGGTGTTGACGAACGTGTTCATCGGCTTGGGATGCTTCGCCCGCTGCGTGTCCCGTTCGGCGATGTGGACTCCCTTCACGCCCAGGTCGCGCATCAGCGTCGCCCAGCCCACCTGGTCGTGGGCCGCCGGTTCCGGCCCCTTGTGGCCGGTGTCCCTCGCGAGATTGACGACCGCCTGCTTCACGAACCACGACACCATCCCCGGATTCGCACCGCAGCACGACACGGCGGTGGTGCCCCCGGGGTGCCGGGCCTTCTCCTCGCGGATCGTGTGCCGCAGCGCGTTGTTCGTGCGGGCCTCGGGGCCGACGGTGCGGTCGAAGTAGAACCCGGGCCAGGGCTCGACGACCGTGTCGATGTAGGGCGTGCCCAGCTCCCGGCACAGCCGCATGATGTCGAGCGACGAGGTGTCGACCGACAGGTTGACGCAGAACCCGCGGCCGCCGCCGGCGGTGAGCAGCGGCTCGAGGAGGTGGCGGTAGCGATCGCGGGTGACCGCCTGATGGATGAAGCGGATGCCGTGTTGGTCGAGGATGGCCCGGTCCTGGTCGTCGGGGTCGATGACCACGAACCGCGAGCGGTCGAACGTGAAGTGGCGCTCGATGAGCGGCAGCGTGCCGCGGCCGATCGAGCCGAAGCCGATCATCACGATGGGGCCGTCGATGGCTCCGTACACCGGGAACTTCG
>CAIKWU010000526.1 GCA_903831155.1 uncultured Planctomycetaceae bacterium
CTGCCCGCCATGGCAGCAAAATAATTCAAACCCATCTGCGACTCCAAACGGTGCACGCTGCCGGAAGACAGGCCTCATCGTACTGCGCTAGAGGGGGTCCGCAAGCCGGCGGGGGACAGTCACTCCGGCACGTCGTTTGATCGATAGCGTGTGCTTTGCCGACTGATGCGATTCCTCGCGTGCCTTTCCTGGCTGCGCGTCTCTCGATGCACGATGGCTCTGCGGGCCGTAATGACCATACCGCCCCGTTCGTTCCCCCCGCGCCGACACCCGCCTCTGGCCCCGCGGCGGAATCCCCCTTACTTTAGTGGGGTCTCCGGGGTTCGCAATGGCCGCCGCCACGTCCGCCAGCGGTTCCCCGGCACCGAGCCCTATCGCGATTGGACCAACTTCTCCTTCCTCGCCCTCGACGGCACCATCAACGAGGTCGACCTCCTCGTCTACTCGCCGAGCGGCTTCTTCCTCGTCGAACTCAAGGCCAAGCGGCTCAAGACCTCCTCGACCGCCAGCAGTCGGCCCGCAGGCCCGCTTCCTCCTCCGCGACCGCACCGCCGACCCCGCCACGGGCGCCACCGAGCGCCCCGGCATCGTGGCGCTCTTCACCAACCGCACCGGCCCCGGCGGCTCGCCCTCATCCGCCAGATCGCCGAGGTGGTCCACCACGCTTACACCCAGCGGATCGTGCATCGCGGCCTCTCGCCCCGCAGCATTCTTGTGCTCGATGATGGCGAGACCGCCCCCTGCATCCGGATCTTCAACTCGCAGATCGGCTGCCCCGACCTGCCCGCCACCACGGCCCACGCCTCCTCGCGACTGGTCCACCAACGTCGAGTCGCTCACCGACCGCGGCATGGCGGTCTACCAGGCCCCCGAGGTGCGGTTCGACCCCGCCACCACGGCGGAGCAGGTCGACGTGTTCTCGCTCGGCGCAATCGCCTACCACGTGCTCTCCGGGCAGCCGCCCGCGGCCAACGCCCTCGAACTCGGCGAGAAGCTCCGGGCCTCGAAGGGCCTCGCGCTCGCCGCCGTGATCGACGGCGCCGAGGCCAACCAGGATCAGCGCGTCCGCTGGGCCACCCATCCCGAGGTGTCGGAGCGGCTCCCCACCGCGGCCTACTTCCTCCGCCTGCCCGACGAGGTCGAAGACGCCCTCACCCGCCCCGCCGCGGTCCCCGACACGCCCCCGGTCGACCCCGCGCGGGCCCGCGACGGCGACGTGCTCGAGGAGGCGTCGGCAACATGGCATTCGAACCGTCGGCTGATAATCGCCCTCCAGGAAGAACTCGACTGGCAGTGCTACCGGCTCTACGGCCTCACGGCCGACGAGCTGACGTATCCGCTTGCAGAAGTCCCCGGGATCGACCTCGGCCAGCGGGCGTTCGAGATCGTCGTCGCCCGGCAGGTCGCCGCCGGCAAGACGTCTACCACGTGGTTCGAGCGGCACAGGTGCGGCGCCGATCACGGAGATCCCCGCCCACTGGCCCGCCGCCTACCGGGCGCTCGTCCAGCAGCGGATCGACCGGATCAGCGGCCCCGCGCTCGACGCCAACATCCGGCTCATCGAGCAGCCCGAATACAAGCGGCGGTGGAACACGACCCCGTATGCCGAGCAGGCCGCCGCGACCCTCCCCTCCTGGCTCCTCGATCGGATCGAGAGCTATTTTGATATCGACGGCCGGATGAACGACGCCGGCACTCCGACGGCCCGGTTCCCGGGCGTGCCAGAAGGCGAGATCGTGTCGGTGGCGAGAATCGCCGACGAGGCCCGCCGCGACCCGCTCTTCCAGGACGCGAGGGAGGTGTATCGCGACGACTGGGCCTTCGACGTGCTCGCCCTCGTGTCGGAACTCGTCGCGAGCGAGGCCGTGCCGGCGCTGCCGGTGGAGCGGTATCGCGAGTCGGGCCTGCTGAAGCGAACGCAGTGGGAACGCACCTGGGAACTCCAGCGGGCCGACGACGCGATCGACGCCCGCGTGGATCTCCCCGACGGCGACCCGAAGAAACTCACCGCGGACGAAGACACCCGCGAAAAATTGAACACTGCGGGCGAGATCCCGGTGCCGCCCAAGTATGCCCAGGCTGACTTTCTGCCGGGCCCGTTCTGGCGGCTGCGAGGCAAGCTCGACGTACCGAAGGAGCGGTTCGTGAGTTTTCCGAGCGTGACCACGGCCGACGGCACGCCGCTCGTGGCCTGGGCGGGCAGCGACCATCTCCAGCTCGCAAAGGCGGTGAGCGGCCTCCTCGTCGACATCCGCGACCGGCAGGGCACGCACGACGACCCGCGGCTCCTGCCGCTCCTGGCCGTGCTCGTCAACTTCTGCCGTGGCTGCGGCAGTACCACGACGAGATCGATCCGGAGTTTGGCGTGTCGCCGGCCGCCACCTTCGCCACCTTCGCGGCCGAGGAGGGCCGCAACCTCGGCAAGTCGACCGCCGACCTCGGCCCTTGGGCCCCGCCCCCGAAAGCCAAGCGTGCCAAGAAGGCCTCAAAGAAGAAGGCCCCGCCGCCCGGCGGACGACTGCGGCCACGTCGCAGCCGCATGGGGCTTTTTCCGCATCCATGCGTCGCCGAGCCTTTCACATGCCTGCCGAATGCCACCCATACTGTCCTGTGCCTTTCATACAGGTCGAACTTCGGCCGTTGCGAACGGCACACCATCTATGGACAACCCTCGTCGGCCGACCGCGTCGGAAAATCGGGCCGGGGCCTGCGCCCTCCATCCGCGCGGTGTCACAGGCCTGCCACGCCCGCAACCGACGGTTCCGCTACGACCGCTACGTCGACCTGTTCCTCGACCCCGATGCTGCCCTGGCCGCCTGATATGCCCCGCGAAAATAGACACGGCATGGCATAATGCTGCCGCGGCGTGAGGATCATCCGCGGCCGGGGATGCGGCTGGTCGCCGAGTCGATCGACATCCCGAGCCTGGTGAGCGCGACGACGTCGAACTCGCGGCCACCTTCCACCTGGAACGGGTGAAGCGCCGCAGCCGACGCCTCGTATCACACAGCATCGCCCTCAGGAGATTTTCCGTCTCATGACACAACCCGACGATGTGCCGCAGGTCATCACCTTCCTCCTGCCCGACGAGGCTGTCGCATGGCCGACCAAGGAGCCGGGCGGAAAGACTCGTCGCCACATCGTGGAGAAGGCGATCCTGAAAGCATCCCGAGAGCGGACGTTCTCGGCCCACAAGAAACTCGAGCTGCTGATCGAAGCCGAGTTTCGTGAAGTCTCGCCGCAGCGGGCCACCGATCTGCAGCTCATGCTGGCCAAGGCTTTCGACGGGCGGCTCGATCATGCTCATCAAGGAGCGGTGAACGCCTGGCGAGACAAGTTCACGAGCAGCCTTCTCGAATGGCGATTGCAGAGCATCTTCCAGGCCGCGAAGTATCGCAAGCTCCTCGTTGACTGCTGGACGGAGGCACTCCGGCTGGCTCGGGACGAGATCGAGCTCCAAGACATGGTGAACTTCGTCGGCAACGCGGTCGCCGAGGGATTCCTCGAGGCAAACCGCAACGGCCAGGCCTACCGCATCTCCAGGGGCGAGGCCGCACGAGCCCGGCACGCAAAGGTTCGCACGGGGCTCGCCAACCACATCGACGCAACGCTCGAGGCCGCCAGCGAGTTCGAACGAGAGTCCCGAGCAGCCAATCGTGTTGCCATCATCAAACTATGTGCCGCGAGCATCGCGGGCCTACTCGAGGGCGTTGGCCAGAGTGAGTTCGCCGACGACGCAGGGCAGGTCGTGGGCGCCTTCGAGCTGCTTTCGCAATCCGATGCATCGTGGAACGACATCCAGTCCGTCCTGCACGTCGCCACCTACTCCGCCCGCCAACCTCCTCGTTACGTGATCGAGTGGCTCGCACAGGGAAACCTGGAAAAGCAGGTTCTCGATGGACTCTGGCAGGCCGCGATCGAGATCGGCAAAGAAGATGGCAAGCCGCAGATTTGCCCGGTACCGAAGCGGGCGGGCGTGATCGGCCAACGCCTGGATTTCGAGATCGTCGGCATCCGCGACACCGGGCCAAGCGAGAGCGTCCTCGTGGCGGCATTTCTGGCCCCGGTCCAGGTCGGCAAGCACATCCGCGACCTGCTCACCGGAACCACCAGCGGGCCGCGGTATGGACTCATCGTCGCTCGCCAGCAGGTGCAGGACACGGATCGCGCCGAGTCCACCCTGCTCACCCATGTTCCGCGGCTCCCCGACGACGCCGTGCCACCGGGAGCAAGCCGGGTCGCCGCAGCGATTCGCCACTCCCTGCTCGTCGCCACCGACAGCGGCGTGAACGCCGATGTCATCGAGACGAGAAACTTTCCGGAGGATTTCCCCCTCGAGGAGTGGGCGCGGCTGTCGGAGAAATACCTTGTCGAGCGACCTGCGGTCGAGGCGTTCGTGCAGGGTCTGCTGGAGCGCCGCGGCCTGCACATGAGCTGCGGCATGCGCCGGGGAGGAAAAACCACGGCATTTCATCGCGACGTCCTGCGGCGGATGCAGGTGCACGACGGCGACGTCGTCGTAGAAACGTGCCGAGACAACGGCCCCCTGGCTTCACGGTTTTTCGGCTGGCTGCAGCAGGAGTACGCCCAACGCGGCGAACTCGCCAACGCGTCGCTCGACGAGTGGTTTGCAACCAATCTCGCTGCAGCCCGCCTGTTTGTCCTTGATGAGTATGAGTCGCTGTTTCGCTGGCTCGTGGCCATCGCGCAGGAGAAGCCCACCGCCCGCACGCTGTTCGTTGATCGGCTTCTCGATGGCTTCGTGCGGGCGTCGGAGCGTTGGGGCTTCCTGTTCCTGGGGCTCGAGCCGGGCGCGTCGCGGATCTTTCTGGCCGACAACCCGC
>CAIKWU010000527.1 GCA_903831155.1 uncultured Planctomycetaceae bacterium
AGTTTCGAACGTCTGGTGCCAGCCGTTGCGGCATGGTGCCATCAGGCGGGATGGCGAAGATGCTGGAAGGTGCCGGCTCATGCCTGCCGCTGCGAAGAAAGCTCCCCGCCTAGGATTCGAACCTACAACCTAGCGGTTAACAGCCGCTCGCTCTACCGTTGAGCTATCGGGGATCGAGATTCCGAGATTAGCGAATTATTGGGCCGGAATCGATATCCCCGCCGGCCGGCCGACGGGCCTCAGGATTCGGGCGGCAGACGCCGCTTTTCCAGCACCACGGCGTTGCCCGCGGGGTTGTATTCGATGCGGGTCATGAAGGACCGCATCAGCATCACCCCGCGGCCACCTGGCGCCTCGAGACGGTCGTCGGTCGTGCAGTCGGGAACACTCGCCGGGTCGAAACCGGGCCCCTCGTCCGCGATCGAGACGAGCACCCGGTCGGCCGACACCTCGCAGGCCACGCGGACCTTCTTCGACGGGTCGAGTTTGTTGCCGTGGACGATCGCATTGACGATCGCCTCCTCCACCGCGAGATGCACGGCGAACACATCCGCCTCCGGCCAGCCATGGGCGCCCAGCTGCGCCAGGAGTTCGTCGGTCACCTGCCGGTTCGAGCCCCGCTCGCTCGGGAGATCGACGGCCAGCCGCCAGGTTCCCGCCATCGAAGGGTTGTCCGCCATCGTGTCCACCTTGCCCGCGGGCGAATGTCGACGCCGCCAAACGGCTCGTCGGTCAGAAGGCCGAGATCGCCTCGGCTTCCTCGCCGCGGATGTCGAACACCTTGTTGAGCTTCGTGATCTGGAAGACCTCGAGGATCTCGGGGCGGATGTGGCACATCTTGAGGCGGCCCTGAGCCGACTTCACCTTGCGGTCGAGCGTGATCAACTTGCCGAGCGCGGCGCTCGACAGGAAGTCGACGTTGTCGAAGTTGAGGACGATGCTCCGGCGGTTGTCCCGCTCGATCAGCGAGAACAGCTCCGCGCCGAGTTCCTGGATCCCGGCCTCGTCGAGGATCTTCTTGTCCACGAACTTGACGACAGTCACGTCGCCGACCTTCGAGACATCGATCCGCTTGTGGGTGGACATGGGCGATCCGGGGTTGAACGCGTCCGTTTACCGGGGTCCTCGCAGAGTAGCCGGTCTCAGAAGCGTTTGCCATGCGGTGCCGTGGGGAGGCGGTTTGACCGTCGCGCCGCTGCAAGGACCGCCACCCACCTCGCTGCCGCGCTGCCAAACTGGCAGGGCGACGGCAGCCGGCCAGCCGGGGATGGCCTGGCCAGAACCCCGCTGGGGCCGCCGCAAAACTGCGATCCAGCGGTTCGTGGCCGCGTCCGGCGCGCGACTTGCTTCCCATGCGTGAAACCGGTCGGATGTCGGGAGGTTCGGGCAGCCCAGCGGGGCTCGAGCGTCGCCCGGACGTCGGCCAGGATTCAGGGCACCGTCACGTGCCCGCGGTTTTCACGAAGCACCAGACACGAGAAAGGTTCCGAGCATGTCGGCCACCGCCACCAAGCCCGCCAAGAAAAAGTCGACCCTCATGCCCCTCGGTGACCGTGTGGTTGTCGAGCGCGAGCAGAGCGAACAGAAGACCTCCGGCGGCATCCTGCTGCCCGATTCCGCCAAGGACAAGCCGGCCCGCGGCGTGGTCGTGAGCGTCGGCGAGGGGCGGCTCGACTCGAAGGGCGTGCGTCACGCCCTGCAGGTCAAGCCCGGCGACCGCGTCGTGTTCACGAGCTACGCCGGCGAGCCCTTCAAGGTTGGCGACGACGAACTGCTCCTGATGCGCGAGGACGACATCCTCGCCATCCTCGGCTGAGCGGTCGCTTCGCCAGGTTCGCCCCGAATCCGTATCAGTTTCATCCCCAGATTTTTCCCCGACAGAGGAGACGAGAGACATGGCCAAGATGATGGCATTCGACCAGGAGGCCCGTGAGGCGATGCGGCGCGGTGTCGCGAAGCTCGCCCGGGCGGTCAAGGTGACGCTCGGCCCCAAGGGCCGCAACGTCATCCTCCAGAAGAGCTTTGGCTCGCCGACCGTCACCAAGGACGGCGTCACCGTCGCCAAGGAAATCGACCTCGAGGACGTCTACGAGAACATGGGCGCCCGGATGGTCCGCGAGGTCGCCAGCAAGACGAGCGACGTCGCGGGCGACGGCACGACCACGGCCACGGTGCTCGCCGAGGCGGTGTTCAACGAGGGCCTCAAGGCCGTCGTCGCCGGCGTCAACCCGATCCAGATGAAGGCCGGCATCGAGAAGGCCGTGGCCGACATC
>CAIKWU010000528.1 GCA_903831155.1 uncultured Planctomycetaceae bacterium
CTCGCCGGACGTTCGTCTCGGCCCTCCAGGCCTCGACTCTCTGCATGTCCGCTGCGCTTCGCCATCCTGGCTGCGCTTGCTCCCATAGCCCGCTCGAGGGCATGGGCAGCCCCTCCCTGCGTGCGTGCCCGACTGTAGGTGCAGGTTTTCAACCTGCACAGGAGTCTGGAGTTGGGTCGCAGCGGTCATGGGCTGCGGTAGCCGTGGCCGCCCTTGTCGTTCTTGTCTCGCTATCGCCGCTCGCCTCCTCCGCCGACTTCTCGAAGCGGTACGTCCACGTCGGCGAGGATGGAACGCTTGTCTACGAAATCGGGCCGCGTGGCGACCGGATGCCCGACTACTCCCATGCGGGCTATTTCGGCGGCGGCGTCGAGCCTCCGCGTGTGCCGGCGAAGGTGATCGTGTCCCCGGTGGAGGGCGACGACACGGGGGAGATCCAGCGGGCCATCGACCACGTTGCCACAGTGCCTCCCGGGCCGGACGGATTTCGCGGCGCCGTGCTGCTGGAGGCGGGTGTCTACGAGATCGGCGGCCAGGTGCGGATGACCGCGAGCGGCGTGGTGCTGCGTGGCCGCGGGGGCGATCGCGACGGCGGCAGCGTGCTTGTGGCGACGGGGATAGACCGCCGGGCGGTGATCGGGGTGTGTGGCGAGGATGAGCCCGCCGCGGCAGACGCTCCGCGCGTCGCGATCGTGGACGGATACGTTCCCTGCAACGCCACGATGCTCACGCTCCCGGCTGGTCACGGGTTTGCGAAGGGACACCACGTGCGGGTCGAGCATCCCAGCACGCGGGAATGGATCGCGGCACTCGGCATGGACCGGTTTCCGTCCCGGGGCGGCGGATCGTGGCTCGACTGGAAGCCGGGGACGCTCGACCTCGCCTGGGAACGGGTCGTGGCCGACGTCGAGGGGGATCGTGTCACGCTCGACGTGCCGCTGCCGATGGGCCTCGACGCAGCGCTCGCCCGGGCGACGGTGCGGCGGCTCGACTGGCCCGGCCGGATCGACCGGGTGGGCATCGAACGCCTGCGGCTGGTCTCGGTGGGCGACGAGCGCCTCCCGTGCGACGAGGATCACGCCTGGGACGGCGTCAGCCTGGCGAACGTTCGCGATGCCTGGGTTCGCGACTGCGCGTTCGGTGGTTTTGCAGGCTCGGCGGTGAATGTCCTCGACTCGGCGAGCCGCGTGACGGTTCAGCGGTGTGAGTCGCGGTCGCCGCGGTCGGAGATCGGGGGCTGGCGGCGGCGGACGTTCTTCATCGGCGGTGGCCAGACGCTGGTCTGTGACTGCACCGCCGAGGATGGCCGCGAGGATTTTGGCGTGGGCCACCTGGCTTCGGGCCCCAATGCGTTTGTCCGCTGCAGGGCGTCGAACGCCCGCGGGGCCAGCGGTCCGCTCGGCAGTTGGGCGACGGGAGTGCTCTACGACCACGTCGAGATCGACGGCGGGCCGCTCGCGCTCACGAACCGCGAGATCTCCGCGCACGGTGTCGGCTGGGCGTCGGCCAACGGCACGGCGTGGGTCTGCACGGCCCCGCTTGTCGAGTGCCGGATGCCGCCGACGGCGGCGAACTGGGCGGTCGGGCCCCGGGGCCAATACGTCGGTGACGGCCTCTGGAAGCAGCTCGACCAGTCGGTCGCCCCGAAGAGCCTCTACGACGCGCAGCTGCGGGAACGGCTCGGTGCGGTGGCGGAACCGACGGTGGACGGCGAGCCAGAGTCCGCGGTCGAAGCGATCCGCCTCGCGCACCTTCCCCGGCCGGCATCGACCGCGGCGGCCGTCTCGTCGCACCCACTCGTGCTCGAAAACGGCTGGCTAACGATCGACGGCCGCATCGTCACCGGGCCGCGGCTCGTGCCGCCATGGTGGAAGGGTCACACGCTGCCTGCGCGGGCGGCCGAGTTCCCGCCGTCGATCACCCGCTTCGTGCCGGGCCGCGAGGGTTCTTCATTCACGACCGACCTTGCGACGCTGGCCGCGCGGCTCGATGCCGAGGGCCGCCGGGTGGTCGAGCATCACTGGGGACTGTGGTACGACCGCCGCCGCGACGATCACCAGACGGTGCGGCGGATCACGTCGGAGGTCTGGCCGCCGTTCGAAGAGCAGCCGTGGGCGCGGAGCGGAGTGGGCACGGCCTGGGACGGCCTCTCGAAGTACGACCTCTCGCGGTTCAATCCCTGGTATTTCCAACGCCTGCGGAGTCTCGCGGGTGAGTGCGAGCGGCACGGTCTGGTGCTCATCGCCCACATGTACTTCCAGCACAACATCCTCGAGTCGGCGGCCCACTGGATGGATTTTCCCTGGCGTCCGGCCAACTGCCTGCAGGAGACCGGCTTCCCGGAGCCGCCCGAGTTCGTGCCTGGCGGCCGGATCGACATGGCGGAGTCCTTTTACGACGTGTCGCATCCCGTGCGGCGGCCGCTGCACACGGCCTACATTCGCCACTGCCTCGACGTGCTCTCGTCGTCGCCGAACGTGATCGTGACCGTGGGCGAGGAATACACCGGCCCCGAGCACTTCGTGCGGTTCTGGCTGGAGACGATCCGCGAATGGCGGCGGGAGAGCGGCAAGCGGGTGCTCGTGGCGCTCTCCTGCACTCGGGACGTGCAAGACGCGATGCTTGCCGACGCGGCGCTCGCGAAGGAAGTGGATGTGATCGACCTCAAGTATTGGTGGTATGCCGCTGACGGCACGCCGTATGCGCCGCCGGGAGGTGAGCGGCTCGCGCCCCGGCAGCACCTCCGGGCCTGGAAGGGGCCGAAGGGGCGGTCGCCCGAGCAGACGGCCCGGCAGGTTCGCGAACTGCGGGTTGCCCATCCCGGAAAGGCCGTGATCTGTTCGAGCGACGGCTCGGATCCGGTGGCCATCGTGCTCGGCGGCGGCTCGCTCGCGCCGCTGGGCGCGCTCGACGACGACGTGGCCCGTGCCGCCGTCGGCATGCTGCCCGTTGCGGCGGATGGTGACGGCGTGGGTGAACTCCGTGATGCAGCATCAGGACGGCGCGTCGTGCCCGATGCAGTCGCCGGCGTCCGTGTGCGACACGAGTGAGAGCCGGCCGGCCGTAAGGCCGCGGGCGAACAACGCTGGACGCGGAGTCTGGTGGCGGTTCGCCCCACGCCTCACGGCGTTGGGCTTGGACAGGCTCCGTACAAGCCGACCGGCCGTAAGGCCGCGGGCTCCCGTACGCAGGGCTTCACGGCTGTGCGGGGATCAGCGACGCATGGCCACTGACGCACCGCCAGGCTCCGTCCTTGAGCACCCAGACATTCGTGAACCGCGACTTCCGCTCGAAGGGCTTGCCGTCCTTGTCGCGGCCGGCCTCGGTGTAGTCGCCGATGTCGACCGCCACGGTGCCGCCGCCGTACACC
>CAIKWU010000529.1 GCA_903831155.1 uncultured Planctomycetaceae bacterium
CGACGCCGCGAACTTCGTGGCGGGCGGAAAGTTCGACGCCGGCACGGTCGCCACCTGGATTCAGGGCGACTTCACCTACGACGGCGTCGTGGACATCCTCGACGCGGCCGACTTCATGAGCACCGGCCTGTTCGACGCGGGTCCCTACGGTCCGCAGGCATCTTTGGCAGCCGTGAACGCGGTTCCCGAACCCGCCGGAATTCTGGCGGGTGTCTGTGCCGTGGTGCCGCTGCTCGTGGCCCGGTTTCGCCATCGCCGTCGGGGTTGAATCGCGACGATTGCCGCCGCCGCGATCGCGGCGGCGATTCCGAGCCGTGGTTCGGGAACGGCCGCCACGGCTCCAGCGTTGGTGCCACCGAAGGACGCCATCCGGCCGACACCTGGCCCGGTGTACGGTCCGGCGTCGAACAGGCCGAGCATCTGGAAGTCGGCTGCGTCGAGGACGTCGAGAACGCCATCGCCGTTGAAGTCTCCCTGCTCCCAGGTGGTCGAGTCGCCCGTGTCGAAGAGGCCGCCGGCGAGAATACCGGCCGCGTCGAGGATGTCGATCGTGCCATCCACGTTGGTGTCGCCAGGGGCCGCGGCGGTGACGATCGTGGAGGTCGCCGTGTACGTGACGGCGAGCCGCTTCGTGGCCCCGACATCGAGTCCGGAGACCGTGGCGAACCGGCCCTGGACGGTCTTGGCCGTAAGGATGGTGTGCGGCACCAGCCAGGCCGGCGCGTAGCTGCCGGACAGCGCGAGCGAGATCGCTCCGCCGAGGGTGGCCGTGCCGGTCGTCGCGACGGTGTCGTAGGCCGCAGAAGCCTGGCTGAAGGCCGCTGCCGCGGCCGTGCCGCCGAGGTCGAGCAGGAGCGAGCCCGCATCGAACGCCAGGCCGCCGGTGATCGCCATCCGGCCAGCCTTGCCGATGTCGCCGGGAGCGAGCGTGGCGCCGCCGCCGGCCACGCAGAACGTGCCGACCGAACCGGTCGTCGTCGCCCGGAGTTTCGTGGCGTCGATCGCCGCCGCAGTCACCGTGCCGCCGGTGAAGGTGAATACGCCGCTCGTCGCCGATCCCGTGGCAATCGTGCCGCCGACTGCCAGTTTTCCGCCGCTGACCAGCACGCGGGCCGACGAACCGGTGGACGATCCGATGACGAGGCCGCTCGTCACCCGGAGCCCGCCCGACGCCAGCGAGAGCGTGGGCGTCTGGCCAGCGACGACGGCCGCCCCGACCTGAATCGTGCCCGCCTCCTGACCGATCGCATCGACGACGGCGGTCCCCGAGTTGATCTGCGCGGTGTCGAGCCGCGACGGCTGCCACTTCGTGCTCCAGTTCGACCAGACCGCGTAGCGGGCCGACGATCCGGTGGCCAGCACGGCCGGCAGGGGCGCCGGCCAGGCGGCGAGGTCGTTGAGATACTCCTCCAAGTCGGTGTAGCCGTCGGCGTCGAAGTCGGCGTTGTTGTTCTTGACGAGCGGATTGAGGCCGAGCGACGCCTCCCACGCGTCGGGCATGCCGTCCGCGTCGGTGTCGATGGGGGCCGTGCCCGCGGCCAGCGTCGGGTAGCCGCCCACTTGGGTTCCGGAATCGATGATCCTGCCCCCCTGTGTGGCGGGTTCCGCGAACACGCGGGCGTCGATGGTGTCGCGGCTCCAGTAGGTCGCTCCGGCGTGGGCGAGCACCGATTTGTAGGCCTCGTCGGCCGTCTGTGTGCTCACGGCGGTCGTGTTGCCGACGGCGGCGGTCGGCTTCGAGGGGTTCGTCGCCGTGCTCGTGGCGATCATCGACCAGCCGGTGTCGGTGCCGTTGAGCACCAAGTCGCGGTTGGAATCGATCTTGTTGCCGCTGAGGAAGAGTCGCGTGTCGGTCAGGCCCACGAGGAAGGCCCGGCCCATCTTCGAGGACGACGTGCTCGGACCGGCGACGGAGTAGTTGCCGACATAGTTCATGTTCATGACGCCGGCTTCGTCGCCGTTGTAGCCGTTCTCGCCTCCCCAGTCGTAGTTGACGTTGTTGCGGAAATCGAAGTTGATGGTGCCGGTCACGTAGTTGCCCGACACGGAGAGCCCTGGCCGCGGATTGCGGCTGTCGTTGTGGGCGAAGTAATTGTGGTGGTAACTGATGACATCGCCGCTGATCAGGGCGCCGTAGCCATGGGCACCCTTGGAGTGCCCCGCGTTCCGCAGGGCCTCGGTGACGGCCGACCACTGCACGGTCGTGTTGGTGGAGTTGGTGACGCTCAGTACCTCGTCCACGCTCCAGCTGGCGCTTACGTGATCGACCATCACGCGGTTCACGCCCTCGACGTGCAGAGCGTCGGGCTCGTAGGGGGAGGCCGAGCCGGCCATTGCGAGGGTGACGGAGTTGCCCGGCCGGAAGCGGAGATTGCGGATCACGACGTCGCTGACGCCCGAGACCTGGGTCTGCCGGTAGGCGAGAGTGATGCCGCCGCCTGGGGCCGACTGGCCGGCGAGGGTGATCTTCGGCTTGTTGATGTCGAGCCCGCTCTGGAGATAGATCGTGCCGCCCGTGCGAAACAGGATCGTGCGGCCGGTGGACGGCGCCGTGGAGATGCCGTAGCGGAGCGTGCCCGCGGTGTTGGTGTCGAGGAGGCTGGTCACGAAGTAGACGTCGCCCCCGCGGCCCCCGACGGCGGCGGCGCCGGCTCCCTCGGCGCCGGGGAAGGCGGGGATCGACTGGGCGGCGACGGGCCCGGCCGCCAGCGCGATGGCGGCGGCCACGAGTGCTCGGCCGACGTACCCCATGAACCCTCCTCAGGGATGCATCGGCCGGAACAGCCCGACAAACCAGCCCCTGTCCATTCAGCCTACGGGTGAGGAACGGTCACCACGACTACATTCTTCTGCCTGTTCACTCCTGATTTCGGCAGGGGGCGGTGAGTGCAGAAAACGGAGTGTATTCTACCGATTCAGGCGGGTGTCCTAGGCAGGCTGCCCGCGGGGACGATCCCGTGAAGAAGCGAAAGAATGTGCTCCTCGCGCTGGGCTGGTGCGACCACCGGCTCATTCAGGGCATCGGCGCGTATGCCGCCGAGCATCACTGGCACCTCTCGTCGGCGAGCATCACTCAGGAGTTCGTGATCCCCCACGACTGGCAGGGCGACGGCATCCTCGCCTGGCTCGCCGGCAAGGATGAACTCGCGACGTTCGTCCTCTCGCACCGCATCCCGGTGGTGGACTTCAGCCTGCGGCGGAAGCATCCCCGGCCGCGGGTCGTGTTCGACCACGCCATGACCGGCCGGCTGGCGGCGCAACACTTTCTCGACCGCGGCTTCCGCACCTTCCTCTACTACAGTTTCTCCGACAACTGGACCTACGAGGCCCGCGGCGCATCGTTCGTCGGGGAACTCGAGCAGGCTGGATTTGTCTGCACGTGGCTGAAGGGGCACCTGGTGAAGGCCACGCGCCGCGACCGGTCGGTCTGGTCGGCCCGGCAGAAGTGGCTCGAGCGGGAGATCCTCGCGTCGGCCAAGCCGGTGGCCATCTTCACCGCCAACGGGGCGCACGCGCTCGAGGTGCTCGAGGCCTGCGAGTCGGCCGGTCTTCGCATCCCGGACGACGTGGCGATCATCGGCTGGGAGGACGACCTCCTCGTCGGCCAGGCCAACCTTCGCTCGATCACCACGATCGACCCCAACTACGAGGAACTCGGCTATCGGGGGGCCGCCCTGCTCGACAGCCTGATGTCGGGGGAGCGGCCGCCGGCCAAGCCGCTGCTCGTCGACTCGGCCAGGATCATCACCCGTCACAGCACCGAGGTGACCTCCGTGCAGCACGGCGGCATCCAGCGGGCGCTCCGCTTCATCAGCGAGCGTCTCGCCCAGTCATTCAGCGTCGATGACGTGGCCGAGGCGGCCGGCATGTCTCGCCGCGGGCTCCATCAGGCGTTCATCGATCAGATGGGCCGGACTCCCGGCGGCCACATCCGGGCCGCCCGGATCGAGATGGCGCGGAAGTTTCTTGCCGAGACCGATCTCAAGGTCGAACTGGTCGCCAAGCGCAGCGGCTATCCGAGCCTCAACACGTTCTTCGTCGCCTTCAAGAAGGCCTGCGGCAAGACACCCGCCGAGTATCGCCGCGAAGCGCGGCGAGGACGGTGGGTGGCCCTCGACGACTGACCGCCGCCAGAATGGAGGTCGCACTACGGAATCTCGATGGCGATCGAGTTCTCGCCCCCTTTCACCTCGAACTCACCCTTGAAGGCCACCTTTCGCGGCGTGACCTCGTTTCCCTCGCTGTCGACGTCGCCGCCGGTCATCACGGTCACCCGGTGCATGCCGAGTGGGGCGCCCTGCCGGCCGCGGGCGTAGTCGAGTTTGTAGCGGCCCTCGCCGTTGGTGCGGCCTTCGGCGGGCCTGCCCCCCTTCGTCGGTGCGAACTGCACCCAGACGTTCTTCTGCGGCTTACCCGCCTTGGTGACGGTGCCGCCGACTTCGGCTAGCCGGATCCTCGAGGAGCATCCGGTGGCGACGGCCGCGAGAAGCATCGCCACCGCGAACCGGCGGCCGGGGGATCGCCATGCGGACATCAGTAGGTTCCCGCCTGGTTGCCGTTGCGATCGACGCCGCCGTCGGCGATGCCGCCGAGCGTTTCCCAGGTGGCCCCGTCGATGTTGTCGCTGATCCACTGCACGTGGCCGTCGGCGAACACGGCGTTGGTGCCGTCGCCCGTGTGCAGGCTGCCGGTGCCGTAGCGGTAGGTGCCGTTGATCAGCCAGGTGGCGTTGGCGTTCACGTTGGTGAGGTGGGTCTTCGGCCAGCCGAGACGGATCGACCCGGCCCACCAGGAGCCATCCTTGCCGAGGCCATCCAGGTAGTTCTCCCGCTGCACGTTGCTGCCGTCGCGCTCGACCAGCATGAGCGTTTTCGAGGTGCCGTCGACGACATCGGAGATCTTCGTCTTGGAGCCGCCGCCAAAGACGCCGCGGCGTCGGGCGATCTCCGCGTCGGGATCGCTCGGGGGAACGGGCCGGAAGGCGAGCGTGCCGTTTTGGGCGGCCAAGGCGTCTTCGGCACCGCTATAGCCGGCGACCCCGACGTAGTTCGACTTGCCATATGGATCCTTGCCGCTCTGGGGGTCGGTGCCGGTGGCGCGATTGGAGGTCACGTTGAGCGGCCCCATGACGTCCGAAGGGCACATGAAGGCGGAGATCGCGTTCTTGGCGACAGCCGCGGCGGCTGCGGTCTTCTCCCAGTCATAGTGAGGAAACTTGACCGTGCCGCTCGCGATGGAGTTGAACTGTGAGTAGACGTCGTTCGATTCGGCGAATGGCAGGATCATCGTGCCCCAGCCGAACGTCGCGGCACCCCAACCGCTTCCCTGCGGCGTGACACCGGCCTCGTAACCGGTGCCGGGTGGGAATCGTTTTTTTGCAGACGCGTAGTTGGCAACGCCGAGGCCGAGCTGCTTGAGGTTGTTCGCGCACTGCATCCGCCGAGCCGCCTCGCGGGCCGTCTGCACCGCCGGGAGCAACAGGCCGATCAGCGTGGCGATGATCGCGATGACCACCAGCAGCTCCACGAGGGTGAAGCCACGGAGACGCGAGGCCGGCGAAGGGTTCATGGCGAGTTCTTCCCGAGAGGCGTGTGGCTAGCGTGATTCCTCGAGCCGCTTCCGCCACTTCTTCTGGCTGGTGCGGATGATGCTGCCGGGCTGGGTCGAGTAGTAGTCGTAGCCCAGCTTGTCGTTGGCGGCGGCCATCTCTTCGAACGACCCGTACACGATCCCGTCTTTGCCGGGAAACATCGGCTTGCCGGTGTCGAGGTCGTAGAACCGCGCCCAGTAGATGTCGCTCGACGAGGCGTCGGCGACGTAGATGGTGCGGCCGTCCCGCTTCACCCTGGCGAGCCCCTTCACCTGCGCCGCCTCGAGCCAGGCAAGCGCCGCCTCGATGCTCGCGATCACGTCGGGCGACGGGTGCGGGATGCCCATCAGGAACTTGACGAGGTGGGCGCTCTCCACGCCGCTGAGCGAGGCCGGCTCGTAGGCGCGGGCCTGCGCCGGTTCCAGCGTGAGGGGGTCGTGCTGGCCGCACCAGACGGTCTTGCGGCCGTCGAGCGTGATCTGCGCCGCCACCACGCACGCCACGCCGCGATCGAATGCGCCCGCCAACCGCCGCTTCCGCTCGTCGTCCACAAAGGCATACCGCGGTGTTTCGCCCGCCGCCGCCTGAACGACGGAGAGGACGTTCGTCATCGCGTTGTCGTTGAACGTGATGTTGTCGTGATAGCCGCCCTCGAGCGGAAAGACCTGAGGCCAGCCCCCGTTGGGAAACTGGGCGTCGAGGATGTAGTCGAGTCCGCGGAGGGCGGCGCTGCGGCAGTCGTCTCGCTTCGTGGCCTCCCAAACGGCTGCCAGGAACTGGATCTCGCGGATGGTCGCGGCGTTGTCGAACGACGCCTGATAGTGAGGCGCTTTTCCGGGGTCGCTCTGCGAGGTCCACTGCATACCGGGCCGCCGCGGCCCCTTGCTGTAGCCGATGTGCTTCGACCAGCCGCCGGAGGGTGTCTGGAAGGTGATGATCGCATCGGCGAGCCGGGCGGCCTCGTCTCCCGCATACCAGGCGAGGTCATCCTCGTCGGGCAGGCGGAAATCACCGCCACCGGGGGCCTTCGTGGATGTCGCCAGGCCCGCCGCGGTCAGTTCGGCCCGCAAGGTGTCCGCGTCCTTTGCCGCCAGCCGGTCAGACCTTTGGAGGTAGTCCTGCCAGGGCTTCGCGGCTTCCGCCTCCAGGCCGGCAATCCGCGCAGCATCGACCTCGGCGGCGGCGACGCGGCCGACCAGGAGCAGCAACACGAGCGGCGCGAACCGGCACACGACAGGAATCCCCCGGCAGGAGCAAGCGACCACACTCGCAGGATACCGTGCCGAGAACGGTTGCCGAACTTCACTTTTCTGCAAATCGCTTTGAAAACCCGGGGTTCTTTGCCGGTCGCGAAACCGCCACGATGTAGATTCATCGGGATCCCGTGCACCCGGTATCGGTCTCCGGTGAGGGCGGTTCTTCGCCGCGTTTTTCGTCTAGGGGGTTTGATGATTTCATGTGCGTTCCTGGCAGCGATGCTTGCCGGCGGTCTGGCCGTCATGGCGGGCGAGGTTGAGCCATCGGCGGAGGAGGCCGCGATCCTCGCGAGGGTTTCGGCGCCACGGTTTCCCGACCGGGACTTTCCGATCACCGACTTCGGAGCCGTGGCGGATGGCGATGCCTCGACGGCGATCGCGAAGGCCATCGCCGCCTGCACGGAGGCCGGTGGCGGCCGCGTCGTGGTGCCGGCCGGACGCTGGCGGACCGGTGGCGTCCGGCTGGCGAGCAATATCAATCTTCACGTGGCCGACGGGGCCACGCTCGTCTTCGACCCCGACCCGAAACGGTATCTGCCCGTGGTGACCACGCACTGGGAAGGCATGGAGTGCCGCAACTATTCCGCGCTCATCTATGCCGCCGGCGAAACGAACGTCGCCGTCACCGGCGGCGGCATCCTCGACGGTTCCGCCACCTGGGATACCTGGTGGGCGTGGTGCAACAAGGCCGACAAGGCCCGAAAGGGCGTTGTTCAGCAGAAGGCCGATCGCGACACGCTCGTGGAAATGGTCGCGGCCGGCACGCCCCCGGAACAGCGGGTGTTCGGCGACGGCCATTTCCTGCGGCCGAACTTCATCCAGCCCTACCGCTGTGCCAACGTTCTCATCGAGGGCGTCACCCTCGTCAACTCGCCGATGTGGGAGGTGCATCCGGTGCTGTGCACCAACGTCACCGTGCGGGCGGTGACGGTGAAGACGCTCGGGCCCAACAACGACGGCTGCAATCCCGAGAGCTGCCGCGACGTGCTCATCGAGGACTGTCTCTTCGAGACCGGTGACGACTGCATCGCCATCAAGAGCGGCCGTAACGACGACGGCCGGCGAATCGGCGTGCCCTCGGAAAATATCGTGATCCGCCGCTGCAGCTTCAAGGACGGACACGGCGGCGTGACGCTCGGCAGCGAGATTTCGGGGGGAGTCCGCAACGTTTTCGTCTCCGACTGCCGGATGGACAGCCCCGATCTCGATCGCGCCTTCCGCTTCAAGTCGAACGCCGTTCGCGGCGGTCTGCTCGAAAACGTCCGCATCCGCGACGTGCAGATCGGTCAGGTGGGCAAGGAGGTGCTGTGCGTGGAGTTCGACTACGAGGAGGGGGCGAAGGGCGAGCATCATCCGGTGCTTCGTGGCGTCACCATCGAGCGGGTCACCGCCGAGCAGAGCGGCCAGGTGATCGCGATCCGGCCGATTCCGAATTCCACGGTCGACGACATCGTGATCCGCGACTGCGCGTTCCGCGGCGCAACGGCCGCCCCGGATCTCCGTGGCGGCGACGTGCGGCTGATCGGCGTGACCATCGAGCGGGCCAAGTAGGAAACGGGGAGGGTCGCATGGCGGGCCGACGATCGATACCGTGGTTCGGTGCTGCCGTCCTCCTCGCCGCCGGCATGGTGTCGGCGCGAACCGGCCGTGGCGACCCGGGACCGGTCGCCGTGCCATCGATCCCGGATCGTGTCGTGTCGATCCTCGATCATGGCGCACAGGCCGACGGCGCTGCCGACTGCACCGCCGCCATCCAGAAGGCGATCGACGCCGCGGCCGCCGCGGGTGGGGGCCGCGTGGTCGTTCCGGCCGGGCGATTCCTGAGCGGGCCGGTCGCCCTCCGCAGCCGGATCGACCTGCATCTCGAAAAGGACGCCGTGCTCCTCATGACCCAGCGGTTCGAGGACTATCCGAAGGGTTCGAACGTGTTTCTCAAGTTCCTCGCCGCCGAGGGCGTCGAGGACGTGCGGGTCAGCGGCCCAGGCACGATCGACGGCCAGGGGCAGCCCTGGTGGGACGAGTTTCTGAGGCTCAAGGCCGAGAAGCGGGAGAAGGAGTTTGCCCGGCCGCAGGCGATCTACGTTTCCAAATGCCGACGGGTGGCGCTCGAGGGCTTCACGAGCGTGAATCCGCCCAACTCGCACTGCAGCTTTCGCGACTGCCGCGATCTCACCTTCCGCGGGTTGACGATGACGGCACCCGACGAGTCGCCGAACACCGACGCCATCAACCTCGGGCGGACCAAGAACGTGCTGATCACGAGTTGCACGATCAGCACCGGTGACGACAACGTGGCCCTGGTGTCGAGCGGCGATCCCGTGGAGGAGAACGTGACGGAGAACGTCGTCGTCCGCGACTGCACGTTTGGGTTCGGCCACGGTGTCTCCATCGGCAGCTACACGTCGGCCGGCCTCCGAGGCATCACCGTCGAGAACATCACCTTCGACAAGACCGTCAACGGCATCCGGATCAAGTCGGAGGAGAGTCGGGGCGGCGAGGTGAAGAACGTGACCTACCGCAATCTCACGATGACGGGGGTGCGATATCCCATCGTGATCACGAGCTACTATCCGAAGTGGCCGAAAAACCCTGCCGACGCCCAGCCGGGGACGGGCGCAAACGTCCCGCGGTATTCCGACATCCTGATCGAGAACGTCACGCTGATCGATTGCAGGAACGGTCCGCTGATCTACGGCATGCCGAATCATCCGATCGAGCGGCTCACGATCCGGGGCCTGAAGGCCACGGTGCTCCAGGGAGGCGTGGTGTTTTATGCCACCGCCGCCCTCGACGGCTGCGAGATTCGGCCGCAGGCCGGCCTGCCGCTCCAGTCGTTCCACGCCACGGTGACCGGCCTGGATGCGCCGGCGTTGAGCGGCGAGTACAAGGCGAAGTGAGCGGTGGCGTCCGTCATCGACGGTGCAGGTTTTTGAACTGTTCCTGCACAACCATGCATTGGTCGTCGGGAGTGCGGGTGTAAACTCACATGGGAGTGCAGGGGACTGGGCAGAAGTCTTTTCGGCCGCTTGTCGGTGACCGAAATTGTCGTTGCAGAAAGGCAGAAAGACTCATGAGCCGAACACTGACGCGCGGGTCGCTGGCGACAGCACTGGTGATGATGGTTTCCACCGCGGCATCCGCCGCCACCATCTTCACCGACACCTTCACCAACGGCAGCACACTGAATCCGGGTTCGTACCCGACCCCTACATCAGCATCGACCGGCTACACGATCCTCAGTACGAAGGCCGCGACCACCGGTCCCACCCTCAGCTCTGGGACCCTGCGGCTTCGCCTCAACGCCCCCACCAACTCGGGCGTCCTAGAGACTGAGGCCACCACCCCCGACGCCACGCTGACCAATCCGGGCGACGTGCTCGGCTACACGGTGACCTTCGTCAATACGAATGATCTGCTTGCGTACTCGACCGGAACAGCCACGCCGAGCGTGGGCTCGTATCTCTTCTTCGGGCTCTATAACAATGGCGGTTCCACGCCCATCACGCTCAATAATAGCGGCCTCAACACGACAGCCAGCTCTCCATATGCCACGGGCAACGCGGCCAACTGGAAGGGATACGTCAGCAGGATCGGCTCCGCGATCGCCGGTACAGGTACGTCGAACAGCCAGATGTACACCCGGCCGCTTCAATCAGGGGCCGGCACAACGTCCGCCAATCAGGAGGTGTTGGCCAACGGCGCCAGCGGCGGAACCTTCAACAATCCGACAGGCTCGAACTTGGCCTCAACGGCTTCGACGCTTTCGCCGCTCACGAATGGCAACACGTACACCTACCAGATGCTGGTGACACTGAACGCTGGCGGCAGCCAGACGTTTGCTTCGAGTCTTTACTCCGGGAGTTCGGCCGTGGGCTCGCCCCTGTGGACACAGTCGGGCACCGCTGCGACACCGCTGACGACGACCTACAACGCGTTTGCCTTTGGGTACCGCACGGCAAGCGCAAGTCCTTCGTCGCTCAACCCCACGATGGACGTGACTTCCGTCACTCTCACCATCGTGCCGGAACCCGCGTCGATCGCGGTGATCAGCGGCCTCGGCATGGCCGCGTTGATCCTCGCCAGGGGCCGGTCGCGGCGGTAGCCTTCACATGTTCGTGCGGCTGCCCACCATCCGCCCGAGCGTGGCCACCACGTCCACGAGGCCGCGGGCCTGCGCCGAGAGTTCCTCGGCGGCCGCCGATCCCTCCTCGGCCGCCGCGGCCGCCTGCTGGGAGGTGTTTTCGATCTGACCGAGCGACGAGCCGATGCGGTCGA
>CAIKWU010000530.1 GCA_903831155.1 uncultured Planctomycetaceae bacterium
AGCCGGGAAAAGAAAAGGGCCCGTGGTTCGAAAACCACGGGCCCGGTAGCGGCTCTAGAAGTGTGGGTCTTTGGGGGGGGGGAACAGCCGCTGAAGAGAATCAAGTGTTTTGTGGATGTCGGGGATCATCTCCCACGACCCCTGAACCATACCCGACGGCCGGCGACGGCGTCGACTCTTTTTTTGCGTCGAAGTCTTGCGTTTTTCCCCCGCCGGCAAAGTCTGCGGGTTGGGGCGTGTTTTCGGCCGTTTTCCACGTCGCAGGGGCCGCAGCGGAAGGCTGCAAAGGCTCCGCCGAGGCCGCGAAGGGTGGGGCGGGACACTTCCTGCGGACGCTTTTCCGGGCCGTGGCGGGTCGGCTAGGCTACGCCCGACCGTCGTTCCGAACTGGTCGATCCGCCCTCCGAAAGTCTCACCCGCCATGGCTTCGTCCCCCGCCGACCCCTTTTCCGCCCGCGCCACGTTCGAGACCGGTTCCGGCGCCGCCACCCTCTACCGCCTCCGGGCCCTCGACGACGCGGGCGTGACGAACACGGCGAGGCTGCCGTATTCGATCCGGATGATTCTCGAGGCCCTGCTGCGAACCTGCGACGACTATGAGGTGACCGAGGCCGACATTCGCACGCTCGCCACCTGGAACGCCGCGAAGCCGGCCGAGCAGGAGATCCCCTTCAAGCCGGCGCGGGTCGTGCTTCAGGACTTCACCGGCGTGCCGTGCGTGGTCGACCTTGCCGCCATGCGGGCCGCGATGAAGCGACTCGGCGGCGACCCGCGGAAGATCAATCCGCTCGTGCCGGTCGACCTCGTGATCGACCACTCCGTGCAGGTCGACTTCTTCGGGGCGCACGACTCGCTCGAAAAGAACATCGACATCGAGTTCGGCCGCAATGCCGAGCGGTACGCCTTCCTCCGCTGGGGCCAGCAGGCGTTTCACAACTTCCGCGTGGTGCCGCCCGCGATCGGCATCGTCCATCAGGTCAACCTCGAGTATCTGGCCGGCTGCGTGTTCCTCCGCGACGACCCCGCCGGGAAGAGCGGGGGGAAGGTCGCCGTTCCCGACACGCTCGTCGGCACCGACAGCCACACCACGATGATCAACGGCCTCGGTGTCGTCGGCTGGGGTGTGGGCGGCATCGAGGCCGAGGCCGTGATGCTCGGCCAGGCGCTCTCGCTGCTCCTGCCCGAGGTCGTCGGCTTCGAGCTCACCGGTCGCCTGCCGGCCGGCGCCACCGCCACCGACCTCGTGCTCACCGTCACCGAGATTCTGCGGAAGGAGGGCGTGGTCGGGAAGTTCGTGGAGTTCTTCGGCAGCGGCCTCTCCGGCATGTCGCTCGCCGACCGGGCCACGATCGCCAACATGGCCCCCGAATACGGCGCCACGATGGGCTTCTTCCCCGTCGACGACGAGACGCTCGCCTACCTGAGGCTCACCGGCCGCCCGGCGGAGCAGGTGACGCTCGTCGAGCGGTACATGAAGGAACAGGGGATGTTCCGCACCGACGCAACGCCGATTCCGGAGTTCACCAAGCGGCTCGCGCTCGACCTCGGCAGCGTGGTGCCGAGCCTCGCCGGCCCGAAGCGGCCGCAGGACCGCGTGCCGCTCGTGCAGGTGAAGAAGGCGTTCGCCGAGTCGCTCACGGCGCCGACCGCCAAGCGGGGCTTCGCACTCGAGGGGGCGGCCCTCATCCGCACCGGCACCGTTCGCGAGAACGGCCATGCCGACCAGATCGGCCACGGCGCGGTCGTGATCGCCGCGATCACCAGCTGCACCAACACGAGCAACCCGAGCGTGATGGTGGCCGCCGGCCT
>CAIKWU010000531.1 GCA_903831155.1 uncultured Planctomycetaceae bacterium
CACCAGTGCGACGCAGCAGTTCACCGCGACGATGACCGACCAGTTCGGCGCCGCTCTCGCCTCGCAGCCGTCGGTCACCTGGAGCGTGTCCGGTGCCGGGGCGATCTCGACCACGGGCCTCTTCACGGCGCCCGCCTCGACTGGTTCAGCGACCGTGACGGCCGTCACCGGCAGCCTGTCGGCCACGGCGAGCGTGGCCACGATCACGGAGTATGTGATCAGCGTGCCCGCCGGGCAGACCGTGGTCGATGCCGGGGGCCGCACCGGGTCGTTCGCACTGCGGAAGCGTGGCACGGGCACGCTCGTGCTCGACGTGCCCAGCGCGATCACCGGCGGCGTGATCGTCGAGGAGGGAGCGGTGATCGTCCGACATCCGGCCGCCACCGGAGGCGGCCGCATCGACGTGCGGAGTGCCGGCCGGCTGCAGCTCGACGTCGGGTTGGCTTCGGTCTCGGCGACGAGCATCTCGCTCATGGCCGGGGGGGTGATCGATCTCGGCACCGGTCGGCTCGACGTGGCGGCCGGCGGCATCGGTGAGTACCAGCTTCGGCAGATGCTCCTCGCCGGCCTTTCGGGTGGCACGTGGGCCGGCACGACGGGCATTTTGTCGGCCGCGGCGTCGGTGAGCGGGGGCACGCGGACCGTCGGCTATCGTGCCGACGCGGCCGGCACGACGATCGCCTACGCTGCCCCCGGCGACATCAACCTCGACGGCTTCGTCGATGTCGTCGACATCTCGGGGATGCTGGCCGACGGCGACTACAACGGCGGGGTCGTGGCCTCGTGGGGGGTGGGCGACTTCAACTACGACGGCGTCTTCGATCAGCTCGACATCTCCGAGTTCATCATGGCCGACGTCTTCAACGTGGGCTCGTACCTCGAGTGACCGCGACGAGTGACCCGCAAAGCCTGCCTGCCCACGAAGATCTGCCGCGGCTGCGGTCGGCCGTTCGCCTGGCGGCGAAAGTGGCAGCGGGACTGGGAGCGGGTCGTCTTCTGCAGTGAGCGGTGCCGCAGGGGTTCGAGGGCGAAGTCACCTTCTGGAGCGTCATGATGCAGGGAACGTATGTGATCGCCGGCGGAAGCCACGGCATCGGGCTGGAACTCGTGCGGGTGCTCGCCCCGACGGCCGCCCAGGTCGATGTCTGGTCGCGGACCGCGGGCGATCTGCCCGCCGCGGCTTCGGTGCACCACCACGCATGCGACTTTTCCCAGCCCGACGGCCCGCTGCCCGAACTGCCGGAGCGGATCCACGGGGCGGTCTACTGCCCTGGCTCGATCACGCTGCGATCGTTTCGCAGCCTCACCCCTGCCGACTTTCGCCAGGATCTCGAGATCAACCTGCTCGGGGCGGTGCGGTTCCTGCAGGCCTGCCAGCCGCGGCTCGAGGGCGTCGACGGCGGCCCCGCGAGCGTGGTGCTCTTCAGCACGGTCGCGGTCGGCCAGGGCATGCCGATGCACGCGTCGGTGGCGGCCGCGAAGGGAGCCGTCGAGGGGCTGGTGCGGTCGCTGGCGGCGGAGTGGGCCCCGAAGGTCCGCGTCAACGCGATCGCGCCGGCGCTCACCGACACGCCGTTGGCGGCGCGGCTGCTCTCCTCACCCGAGAAGCGGGAGGCGCTCGCGGCACGGTATCCGCTGAAGCGGGTCGGCACCGCAGCCGACGCGGCGCGGCTGGCGAGGTTTCTCCTGTCCGACGAAAGCGGCTGGATGACCGGCCAGGTGCTCGGCCTCGACGGCGGCATGTCGACGCTGCGAACCTGATGCCGGTGAGCCGCGATTGTCGGCGGCTTGCGGCGGGGGTTTCCGGCGGCCAAGATGCCCCGATCGCAGCCCGCCACGACCGGCCGGGTGCTCACCCCCGGGGCACGACGCCATGGCATCGAAGACCGACAGCTTCCCGGCTCCTGCGGATCGTTCGTCGGCCCTCAAGGCGCGGCGGCAGCTCAAGATGGCGAGATCCGCCCACGCCTACGTGCGGGGCAACACGAAGAACTTCTACGAGTGGCTCGAGGGGAGCACCGGGCAGGCGGTGCCGGCCGGCCCGGCGATCTGGATCTGCGGCGACTGCCACGCCGGCAACATCGGCCCGATCGCCAGCGCCAAGGGCACGGTCGCCATCCAGATCCGGGATCTCGATCAGACCGTGGTCGGCAACCCCGCTCACGACCTGATCCGACTCGGGCTCTCGATGGCCAGTGCCGCCCGGGGCTCGGACCTTCCGGGCGTGACGACCGCCCGGATGATGGAGCAGATCGTCGAGGGCTACGAGCAGAGCTTCGGGGCCGTGGCCGACGCCGACGAGGAGTGGCCGGCGGTCGTGCAGGCGGCGATGAAGGCCGCGCTCAAGCGGAACTGGAAGGACCTGGCACGCGAGCGGATCGAGGACGAGAAGCCGACGATCCCGCTCGGCAAGACGTTCTGGCCGCTCGCCGACGAGGAGCGGGAGGGGATCGAGGCGATCTTCGCCACCGACGCCGGCCGGCGGCTCGTCACGGCGCTCAAGTCGCGATGCGACGATGCCGAGATCCAGGTGGTCGATGCGGCCTACTGGGTGAAGGGCTGCAGCTCGCTGGGCCTGCTCCGCTACGCCGTGCTCGTGTCGGTGGGTGGCAGGAAGGGCGAGATCTGCCTCGTCGACATCAAGGAAGCGGTGCCGGCGCTCGCGCCCCATCATGCCGAGGCGGAGATGCCGGCCGATCATGGCGAGCGGGTGGTGGCGGGAGCGTGGCATCTCTCGCCCGCGCTCGGCGACCGGATGCTGGCCGCCAAGGTGCTCGACCGACCGGTCTTCGTGCGGGAGCTGCTGCCCCAGGATCTCAAGTTCGACGTGGCCGACCTGACGTGCGACGAGGCCATGAGGCTCGCCCGCTACCTGGCGATGGTGGTGGGCAAGGCGCATGCGCGGCAGATGGACGAGGCCACGCGAAAGCAGTGGCAGGACGAGCTCGACGGACACCGCTCGAAAACGCTCGATGCGCCGTCGTGGCTCTGGGCGAGCGTGGTCGATCTGCTGGCGACGCACGAGAAGGCCTACCTCGAGCACTGCCGCCGCTACGCGACCGACGCCGCCCGCGGGCAGTGACTTCAAGCGGGCGGCCCGTCGCGTCGGGCATGGAGCCGGTCGAGGAACCCGGGGATCGCCGTCGGGAGCGGCGAGTGGCCGAGATACCGCTCGGCCATCTCACGACGGCCGCGGGAGAGGAGCGTGGCATAGACGTGCAGTTCGAAGTGCAGCCGCAGCCGCTGCTCGGCTTCGCCCTCACCAACGGCCCGAAACACGCCCATGAGCGCCTCGGCCGTGGAGAGGTGCGTGGGCTGCGGCTGGTCCCTCAGCCAGTAGCGGCTCGGCTCCGCCGCCGCATCCGGCAGGCGAACCCGCCTGCCGAGCCCCTCGACGCTGCGGAGCATTTCGCCGGCCTGCCGCCAGGTGCCGTCGAGCAGCACCACCTCCGCAGGCGCCGCGGCCGGACTGGCCGTGGCCGCAGGCGGATCGCCGGCCGGATGCAGGATCCACCGCTCCTCGTCCGCAGCGAGCGGCTCACGCGGAAAGCCAGAGGCCGCGAAGAATCGCGTCGGCCGCTGATACACGTGGCAAGTGCTGTCAGGCACCGCGCGGGCGACGAGGTTGCCAGTGCTCGAGGGCTTGTGCTGCTCCCCGCGATGGATGAGCACGTGCACCCGCAGCCGCGTCTCGACCGGCGGGAGCGCGTCGCACACGCACCACCGCGGTGGCAGGCTGCACCGTGGGCAGCGGGCGGCACCGGCGAGAACAACACTTCGACCCATGCGTCAGCCGGCGGGTGCCCACGATGATCGACGGTCGTCTGAAAGCCATCGCATCATAGTCGCGCGTGGGGGCGACGGGTCGACCTGCCCGATTTTTCGCCGAGTGCACTTCCTCGGCTAGGCTGGTGAGTCCTCCAGGAACCCTGCGGCCATGGCCACCGATCCCATCTGCGGCATGACGGTCGACGAGCGGACCGCCCGCAGCGCGGTTCGCGACGGGGTCACCTTCTACTTCTGCTCCGAGGGCTGCCGGCGGAAGTTCACGGGCGCCGAGCTGCTGCCCATGGCATCGTCCTGCTGCGGGTCGCACCGTCCGGCCGCCAGTCCGCCCGCCGGCCGAGCCGACGCACTCTACACCTGCCCGATGCATCCGGAGATCGAGCAGGTCGGGCCCGGAGCCTGCCCGAAGTGCGGCATGGACCTGGAGCCGAAGACCCTGCAGCTCGACGCGGGCGACGGCGATCCCGAGCTCCGCGGCATGACGCGACGATTCTGGATCGCCGCCGCGGTCACGCTGCCGGTGTTTCTGGTGTCGATGCTGCCGATGCTCGGCGTACCCGTCGATCGATGGCTGGGCGCGTCGGCGCATCGCTGGGTGCAGCTGGTCCTCACCACGCCGGTCGTGCTCTGGGCCGGGTGGCCGTTCTTCGAACGGGGCTTCCGGTCGCTCGTCACGGGTCACCTGAACATGTTCACGCTGATCGCGATCGGGACGGGCGCCGCGTATCTCTCCAGCGTCGTCGCCGTCCTGTTTCCGGCGTTCATCCCGCACCAGTTCCAGCACGACGGCGGCGTGCCGGTCTACTTCGAGGCGGCGGCGGTGATCATCACGCTGGTGCTGCTCGGGCAGCTGCTCGAGCTGCGGGCCAGGCACCGCACGGGGGCCGCGATCCGCGAGCTCCTTTCGCTCGCCCCGCCCGTGGCCCGGGTGGTCCGGCACGGGGAAGAGCGCGAGGTGCCGCTCGACGACGTGCGGCAGGGCGACGTGCTCCGGGTGCGTCCCGGCGAGAAGATCCCGGTGGACGGCCGGCTCACGGAAGGCGGCAGCGCCGTGGAGGAATCGATGATCACCGGCGAGCCGATGCCGGTGGAGAAGCGGTCGGGCGATGCGGTGATCGGCGGCACGCTCAACCAGACGGGCTCGTTCCTGATGGTGGCCGACAAGGTCGGCAAGGACACGGTGCTCTCGCGGATCATCGGCATGGTGGCAGAGGCCCAGCGGAGCCGGGCGCCGATCCAGAAGGTGGCCGACGCCGTGGCGGGCTATTTCGTGCCCGCCGTGCTCGCGATCGCGGTGATCACGTTTCTGGTCTGGGCCATCGCGGCGCCCGAGCAGCCGCCGTTGGCGTGGGCGCTGGTCAACGCCGTCGCCGTGCTGATCATCGCCTGCCCGTGTGCGCTCGGCCTCGCCACACCGATGTCGATCATGGTCGGCATCGGCCGCGGGGCGCGGGAAGGCGTGCTCGTCAAAAACGCCGAGGTGCTCGAACGGCTCGAGAAGGTCGACACCGTGGTCGTCGACAAGACGGGCACGCTGACGGCGGGTCGCCCGGCGCTGACCGAGTGCCTCCCGACCGGGTCGATGAGCGAGGCCGATCTCCTGCGGCTGGCCGCGAGCGTCGAGCAGCAGAGCGAGCACCCGCTTGCCCGGGCGATCGTGGCGGGGGCCGCCGCTCGAGCCATATCAGTGCCCGCGGTCGCGCACTTCGATTCCGTGACGGGGGTCGGCGCCCGGGGCACCGTGGAGGGCCGGGAGGTGCTTGTTGGCAGGCAGAACTGGCTCGCCGAGGAGCACGTCGCGGATCTGGCGGCTCTCGACGAGCGGGCCGAGGCGCTTCAGCGGCAAGGGCGGACGGTGATGCACGTGGCCGTGGATGGGCGATTCGCCGGCCTGA
>CAIKWU010000532.1 GCA_903831155.1 uncultured Planctomycetaceae bacterium
AGCGACGCACCAGGGCGTGAAAGGCGTCGGTGAGCCGCTTCGTGATCGCGCCAGGCGTTCCCGCCCCCACCTTGCGGCCGTCGATCTCCACGACCGGGATCACTTCGGCCGCGGTTCCGGTGAGGAAGCATTCGTCGGCGGTGTAGAGGTCGTGCCGCACGAGCGTGACCTCGCGGCAGTCGATGCCCGCCGCGATCGCGAGTTCCATCACGGCGTTGCGGGTGATGCCTTCGAGGATGCCGGCGTCGGGAGGCGGCGTGAGGAGTTTGCCGCCACGGACGACGAACACGTTGTCGCCCGTGCACTCGGCCACCTCACCCTTGTGGTTGAGCATCAGGGCCTCGACGCAGCCGGCCTGCAGGCCCTCGAGCTTGGCCATGATGTTGTTCAAGTAGTTGAGCGACTTGATCCGCGGCGAGAGGGCGGCCGACTGCGTCCGCTGCGTGGCGGCCGTCACGATCCTGAGGCCCTGCTCGTAGAACTCCCGCGGATAGAGGCTGATCGTGTCGGCGATCACGATCACCTGCGGGTGCTTCGTCTTGTTGGGGTCGAGCCCGAGGCTGCCGGCGCCGCGGGTGACGACCAGCCGCACGTAGCCGTCGGCAAGCTTGTTGGCGGCGAGTGTGTCGACCACCGCCTTGGCCACCGCGTCCTTCGGCAACGGAATCTCGAGGCAGATCGCCCGGGCGCTGGCGTAGAGCCGGTCGAGGTGCTCGTCGAGCCGGAACACCTTGCCCGAGTAGCTCCGCAGCCCCTCGAACACGCCGTCGCCGTAGAGGAGGCCGTGGTCGAACACGCTCACGACCGCCTGCTCCTCGGGAACGAGGCGGTCGTTCATGAAAATGATCCGCGACATGGTGGGTTTCTCACGGCTCCGGACGGGATGGCGGGACACGACCGCCGCAAGACGCTCAGCCGGCCTTGCGCCGGGCGGCCGGATCAGCCGCGTCAGGGGCGTCGTCGACGCGGCCCGCCGCCAACCGCACGATCCGGTCGGCCCGCCGGGCGACGGCCGCGTCGTGCGTGACGAGCACTATAGAAAGGCCGTCGGCGCGGTTCAACTCGCAGAGCGTTTCGAGGATTCCGCTCCCCGTGCCCTCGTCGAGATTGCCGGTCGGCTCGTCGGCAAGCAGCACCCGCGGCCGCGTGACGAGGGCCCGGGCGATCGCCACCCGCTGCATCTCGCCGCCGGAGAGCTGCCGGGGCTTGTGCCGCAGGCGGCCGCCGAGACCGAAGCGGTCGAGGAGGCCCCGCGCGGAATCGCGGGCCTCGCGGCGGACCCGGAGCCATTCGAGCACGCCGTGCCGCACCATCAGCGGCGCGAGCACGTTCTCGAGCGCGTCGAGTTCCGGCAGCAGGTGGTACGACTGGAAGACCATCCCGATGGCCGTGTTGCGGAGCCGGTCGCGACGGAGCGCCGAGAGGCCGTCCACCCGCGTGCCGTCGAGTTCGATGGATCCCGAATCAGCGGCGTCGAGCAGGCCCATGAGGTGCAGGAGCGTGCTCTTCCCGGAGCCGCTCTGGCCCACGACCGACACGAACTCACCGGTGGCGAGGTCGAAGTCGACCCCGCGGAGCACCTCGAGCAGGGCGTCGCCGGAGCGGTAGGTCTTTCGCAGCCCGCGAACGCGGAGCAGTGGGGTGGAGGCGTCAGTCATGCCGCAGGGCCTCCACGGGGTGGAGCCGTGCGGCCCGCAGCGCCGGCAGCACGCTCGACGCCACGGCGATGCCGACGGCGCCCACGATGATCCACGCCACCGTGAACGGATGGACGATCGACGGGATCCGGTAGAAGTAATAGATCGACGGATCGAACACCCGTTCGCCCGTGCACCATTCGACGCCCGCCCGGATCGTGTTGATGTTCCAGGCGATCGAGAGGCCGAGGACGAGACCGGCCCCGGCTCCCACGATCCCGAGGAACAGGCCGTAGCCGAGGAAGATCCCGCCGATGCCGCCGGCGCTCGCCCCGAGGGATTTGAGGATCCCGATGTCGCGGGTCTTCTCGACCACGATCATGAAGAAGATCGCGAGGATGCCGAACCCGGCCACCGCGATGATCAGGAACAGGAGGATGTTCAGCACCGACATCTCCATGTCGACCGCCGCCAGGAGCGGGCCCTGCTTGTCCCGCCAGGTGGAGACGGCGTAGAGGTCGGCCGGAAACACCTTCCGCAGCTTGTCGCGGACGAGGTCGAGGTTGGCCCCGTCGCGAAGCTTGATCTGGATCGAGTTCACGCTCGCCAGGCCCGACTGCGGGTCGATCATGCCCCGCATCCGCTGGAGCGAGGCGATCGGCACGAACACGAAGTTCGAGTCGTACTCGCTCATCTTGCTCTCGTAGAAGTCGACCACGGTGAACGTGTCGCTGACCGCCTTCGGGGGCGTGCCGGCGGTGGGAAAGGTGATCTTCACGTCGTCGCCCGGCAGCACGAGGAACCGGTCGGTGCCGGTGGTGTCGCGGAAGCTCGCCAGGCCGATCCCGGGCACGATGCCGGTGAACTGCTCGGTGGCCGGGTCCATCCGCGTCCCCTCCTCGGGACGCGCGTGCCGAAACGGATCCGCGGGTTTTCCTGCGTCGGCAGCAGGATCGGCCCCCGCCTCAGTCGTCGGCGGAGCCACCGCATCGGCCGTCGTCGCCGCGAGCACCGCATCGACCTGCTGATCGACCGAGCGGGTCGGACCGCCGTCGGCGGGCTCGGCCGCCGCCCCCGAGCGGCGATCGGTCTCGAGTTTCTCCCGCCAGACCCGCTCCCGCTCCACCCGCATCCGCCGGTGGGGCCAACCCGCTCCTTCGAGCGCGGGCCGGGTGATGGCCTTCGAGTCGGACTGGCTGTCGATCGTGTCGTAGCCACTGTCGCGAAGGGCGAACGAGAGCTGGCCACGGTTCCCCGGGTGCTGGAGGTAGCGGCCGAAGTCGCTCACCTGGGCGTGCGTGGCCTCGTCGATCCCGATCAGCATGATCTGCCGCGTGATCCACTGGCCGCGAACCTGGAAGTTGAGCATGGCGGGCACGGCCACGGTGGGCGTCATGCCGACGATGTCGTCGCCGGCGGCCCGCTTGATCTCGTCCATGTGCCACTTCGGATCCTGGAACCCGGAGAGCGAATGGCTCTCGAACACGAGGTCGGAAAGGATCCCATGGATCCGCGTCTGCATCTCGTGCGAGAAGCCGGCCATCACGGAGTTGACGACGATCATCGTCGCCACGCCGAGCGTCACGCTGACGATGCTCGCCAGCGCGATCCAACGGGTGCGGAGATACCGCCAGCAGAGCAGGAGCTTGTACATCGGGGGCGCAGGCCTCTCGTGGGGGCGGAACGATAGCAGCCCCCCCGCCCTGCCGAAACCCCGGAATCGCCCCGTCTTCCACGGGCTTCGCCGGGCGTTCGGGAGGCGCGGGGCTGCCCGTGCCCCGTCGCCGGACGTTCGCCTCGGCCTTCCGG
>CAIKWU010000533.1 GCA_903831155.1 uncultured Planctomycetaceae bacterium
CGCAAGGTGTCGCTCCGCAAGAAGCCTGCGGCGATCCCCACCGTGAAGACCACGATCGAGTCGCACGGCGGCGAGATCGCCCGCCATCTTCAGGGCACGAAGATCGGCCCGCGCACGAGTGACGACAAGACGATCATCGACGATTTTCCACTGCTGCCCGTGCGCCGCCGGTTCTGGGAAGAGTGCTTCCGCCAGATCGACGCGGCGGGCACGAAGAGTCAGCTGCGATCCCAACTCTCGATCATCCACGACGCCGTTGGCAAGCTCGCCAACGACCGGCTCACGGCCGTCATCCCGGCCGACGCCCTCTACGACTCGCTCAAGGCCTACATGCTGGGCACGGGCGTGTTGCTGCGCGAGATTCACGAGCGGATCGAGGAGTTGGGCGTGCCCGGCACCGAGGCCGCAACTCTCGCCAAGCGGATCGCGAGCCTCGTCTTTCTGATCTCGAAGCTGCCAACGAATCTCGGTGCTGATCTTGGCGTCCGTTCCTCGGCGGCCCATATCGCCGATTTACTCATCAGCGATCTTGCCGCCGACAACCACCTGCTCCGCCAGAAGGTCGCCGAGACGCTGGAGAAGCTCGTCGCGACCGGCCTGCTCATGAAGGTAGACGACGAATACCGGATGCAGACCCGCGCCGGATCGGAATGGCTCGCTACCTACAACAAGAAGCAGCAGGAGATCCGCGGCAGCGAGCCAAAGATTCAGGAGGTCCGCAACAACCTCATCTACGCAGCGATCGATGAGGCTGTCCGCGGCGTCCGCATCCTCCAAGGTTTGCCGAAGGAGCCGCGAGATTTATCGGTCGACCGCGACGCCACGCCACCCACTCCCGGTGGCCGCGGCCTCACCGTCTGGGTCCGCGACGGCTGGGCGGCTGCTGAGAAAGACGTCACATCCGCCGCCCGTAAGGCCGGGGCCTCGTCGTCGCTCATCTACGCGTTCATTCCCAAGGCCTACGCGGACGACCTCAAGACGGCGATCGTCAACGCCGAGGCGGCCAACAGCACGCTCGAAACCTACGGCCCCCAGTCTGAGGCCGAGGGACAGGAGGCCATGCGGGCCACGACGAGCCTGCGGGACAGCGCCGTGGCCAACCGGAACCGGCTGATTCGCGACATCGTTGGCGGCACGAAGGTCTGGCTCGGCGGCGGCACAGAGCAGCTCCATACCAGCCTCGCCGAAAAGCTGAGGGTGGCCGCCGAGGCTGCCGTTGTCCGTCAGTTCCCGCAGTTTGCCGCTGCCGACAAGGCGTCGTGGGACGTCGCGATGAAGCGGGCGAAGGAGGGCACCGACAAGCCAATGGACCCGGTCGGGCATACGGGCGCGGTCGAGACCCACGCCGTCTGTGTCGAGGTGCTCAATCGCACGGCCACGGGCGCAACCGGCAGCGACGTGCGCTCGCAGCTCCAAGACCCGCCCTTCGGCTGGCCGAAGGACGCGATCGACGCCGCTCTTGTCGTACTCGTGGGTGCTGGGCATCTGTCCGCCAAGCTCAACAACGCGCCCATAGCCGCGGCCCAACTCGACCAGAACAAGATCACAAAGACGATCTTCACACGCGAAACGAAGACCATCCCGATGTCCGACCGGCTCAAGGTTCGGGGCACGCTCGCGAAGCTCGGCCTCAAGCCCAAGAGCAACGACGAGGATGGTCCGCTTGCCGCCGACTTCCTCAAGAAGCTCGCCGACTTTGGGCGGCGCACCGGCGGCGAAGAGCCGCTGCCCTCGCACCAGTCGGTGGTGTTCGTCGAAGACATCCAGCGGCTCACCGGCGTTGAAATACTTGCCGAGATGGCCGCCAGAAAGGTCGACATCGACGCGGCCGCCGACGCATGGCCCAAGCTCGCAGACCTTACCGACACCCGACTGGCCGCTTGGAACGACCTTCACAAACTCTTCGACCACGCCAAGAGCGAGCCGGGCGCCGCTGCGATCAATGCCGACATCGAGGCGATTCGCACCGGCCGCCTACTCCTAGAGTCATCCGACCCGCTGCCGCCCATCCGCGCGAAGATTGCCGAAATCCTCCGGAAGCGGCTCAAGGAGACGCACGAAGACCACCGGCAGACGTTCGACCGCGAGGTGAAGCAGCTTGCGGCCTCGTCCATCTGGTCGCAGCTGCCGTCCGACAAGCAGGCGGCTATCCTCGCGGAAGTCGGCCTCCGCGAGCCCGACGCCGTGGACGTCTCCACCGACGCGACAATCGCCGCGGCCTTGGCCGAGCGGCCCATCGACTCGCGTCGCAACGCCGCCCTGGCGGTGCCCACCCTCGCCGGGCAGGCCCTTCGCAAGGCCGCAGCCACAGTCGAGCCCACGGCCCGCAGCATCGCGATCGAGAAGACAACGCTCCGCACGGGCGATGACGTTCGCGAGTGGGCGAAGCGGGCCGAAAGCCAGCTACTCGAGGAAGTGAAGAAGGGCCCCG
>CAIKWU010000534.1 GCA_903831155.1 uncultured Planctomycetaceae bacterium
GACCACGGCGGCAACCTCTCGATCGTCGGGGCCGTCGATCGCCTCGCCCCGGGCGAACGGATCTACTCGGCGCGGTTCGTGGGCGACCGCGCCTACGTCAGCACCTTCCGGCAGATCGACCCCTTCTTCGTGATCGACCTCTCGGAGCCGTCGGCGCCCCGCGTCGAGGGCGAGTTGAAGGTGCCCGGGTTCTCCTCCTATCTCCAGCCGCTCGACGACACCCACGTGCTCGGCATCGGCCGCGACGTCGATCCCGACACGGGCCGCGTGCTCGGCGTGCAGGTGTCGCTGTTCGACGTCGCGAACCCGTCGGCCCCGGTCCGCACCGCCGTGCACACGTTCGCCGGCGAGGGCTGGGAGGCCTGGTCGGAGGCGCTCCACGACCACCACGCGGTGTCGTGGTTCCCGGAACAGGGCATCCTGGCGCTGCCCAGTCAGCGATTCGAGAATGGCGTGGTCACCGACTCGCTCCAGGTGCTCCGCGTGGACCTCGGCAGCCGTCCGGGCTTCACGCTCCTTGGCGAGATCCTTCACTCGTCGACGGTGCTCCGCAGCGTGCGGATCGGCGGCTTCCTCTACTCCATCTCCATGGGCGAGGTGCAGGCGCATCCGGCCGCGACGCCCACGATCGTCGTGGCCCGGGCCCCGCTCACCGCGCGTGCCGACGACGAGTCGGGCCCGATCGTGGTCTGGTAAAGCACATTCCCGGAGGCTCCCCACGTGCCCCTCGTCGACTACACCCGCACCCGGCGGCCAGTCCTCGACATCGATCTCGATGCCGATCCCTATGACCGCTGGCAGGAGGCGGGGCGGCGGCAGAAGACGCGCCTCGCCCGCTTCCTTCGCGACATCGAGTCGATGTGCCACGATGTCGTCGACGGCAACATCCCCGAGGCGCCCAGCTGGGTGCCCGACTTCCTTCGGACCGCGACCACCTCGCTCCTCCGGCCGCTCACGATCGGGCTCGGCCGCGTGACGGGCCGGCTCGCGGCCACGGTCGCACGCGCCTTCGGCGAGGACTACACCGCCGAGATCCGCGGCCTCGCCCGCGGCAGCGGCATCCCGGAGAGCAAGCTCTTTCTCGCCAACCTGATCTACGACCTCAACGTCGGCTACGAGGGCCTCTACGGCGCCTGCTCCAGCTACAGCACGACGGTCGGCGGCAGGCCCGCGCTCTTTCGCAACATGGACTGGGACAGCCCCCAGTCGACCGGCCAGCACACCGTGATGACGCGTTTCCACCGGGGCGGCGGCCATTACGTCGGCATCGCCCCGATCGGCTGCGTGGGCATCCTGTCGGCGATGCGGCCCGGGGCCTGGGCGGTCACGATCAACCAGGCGCCGGCGAGCGGCCGGCCGCAGCTCACGCAGTGGCCGACGATGCACCGGATGCGGAGTGCCTGCGACGCCTCGCTCACCTATCCGGCTCTGGTCAAGCGCATCGAAGAGTACCAGACCATGACCGCGTTCTTCGCCCACGTGGTGGGCGTGGAGCCGGGCCAGCAGGTGGTGGTAGAGTCCTACGGCGACTCCTTCCATCGCCGCCGCGTCGCCGCGGGCCGGCCGCTGATCCAGACCAACCACTTCGTCTCGTCCTTCGGCCACGATCTCAATCCTCCCGACGGCATCGACGGTGAGGGCGAGTACTGGGACACCTACGAGCGGTACGACGCGATCGCCCGCCGGCTCCGCGGCGTCGGTCGTCCGAAGACGCTCAAGGCGGGGCTGTCGGTGATGGCCCGCGGTCCGGTCACGCACTCGGCCACGATGAACCAGATGGCCCTCTGCCCCGCCACATCGGAGGCGATCGTGCGGGTGCGCACGTGAGGACGAGGCACGTCGCGCCGGGCGGCTAGGCGGCGGTTCGCGTCGGCCTTCGCAGCCACGCCTTCCACATGGCCAGGCCACCGAGGACGCCGAGCCCGGCGATGCCGAGCACGGTCCAGTTCGTGTTGCTCGCGATGCCCACGAGCGGGGCCTTGACGAGGTCCACGCTGCCATCGATGTAGGGTTCGGGATTCGCGATGAACGTGCCCAGGACCGCTGTGGTCGCCAGGGAGGCCTTGTTCCGCCAAATGAATGCCATCGCCTTGTCACCGTATCTGGTGGCGACGTCGAGCAGGTCATCCCCCTGCTTGCCGGCCTGGATGACGCCGTCCTTCTGCAGCATTGCGATCTGCCGTGCCTCCCGGGCGCCGACGGCGTTGAGCGCCTTCACGGCCGACGTGCCGTTGGCCTCGATCACTTCCTCGGCGATCCCCTTGTGCTTGATGAGAGCCTTCGCCCCATCGTCACCGTATTTCACGAAGATCGCCATGCCTTTTGGCTTTGAGATCACCCACAACGCGTCGTCCCCGTAGCGGTTGAGGAGTTTCACGGCATCGAGGCCGTTCTCCCCGGCCTCCTGGATCACCTTGATACCCCGAGGGCCGACCTTCCGAACCGCGTCGAGCCCCTCGTCGCCATACTTCGACGCGACCGTGGCGATCTGCTTGGTGATCGTCTCGGCCCCCTGCTCGGCGGATTCCCGTCCGAATGTCTTCAGGACGTATTCCGTCGCCTCACCGAGTGCCTTGGACGTGACGCCTGCCGTCGCCGCCCCACCCCAAGCAGTTGCCAACAGCATCGTCGATATGGCGACGATGGAGCCGATGATCTTCATGTTCTTGGTCTCCACGTGTACGTATGTGTCTTCAGGACTCTGTCACCAACGACCGAATTGCGTCACTGCGAACAACAGCTCTCTGCGTCGCATACTGCTCGAGTTCCTTTCGCAGTCCCGGGGTCTCCGCATCTCCGTCGACGATCATGTCGCGTATTTCGTCGAGCTTGTGATTCATCTCGTCCGCAAGCTTTCCCTTTGGATCCTCCGCCCAATCCCAGATGGTCGACACCATCAGATCGATCACGATGGCCACAGCCACGCCGACTCCCGCGGTGACCCAACCCGAGGCCGCCCCGGCTGCCAGCAAGCCACCCGAGACCCCCAGCCTCGCCGCCACTCGCACCAGCACCTGGCCGGCGATCTGTGCGGCCAACTCCTTCCCCACATCGCTCCCCACGTTCCATGCGGTGCGGGAGGAGATCTCACTGCTCATTCGCTCAAAGGCATCGCGAAACTCGTCGATCGACATGCTCCCGATGACCGAAGCCGCCGGCATGTTCGCCACGTCGAGCCTGATATTCACCAGCATCTGATTCTCGATCCCCTCGACGCTGTCGAGATAGGCAGCCACTGCCTTCGTGACGGTGGCCTCGATGTCCTCGGGCGCGAACACGTGCTCACGAAACCGCGCCGCGAGGTACTCGTCGTGCTTGCCCCTGACCCATGCGATCTTGCTGTACAGCCCCAGAGCATCGCCGGCGAAATCGCGGGTGTTTGACTTGGCGGTGGCGAAAAAGTCATCCACGATCGCAATGGCGGCAGGGATCGCGTCGAGAGCCTGTCGCCCGGCTGCCTCGATGTGGGGTGTTGCCCTGCGGAAGGCCTCGCTGGTGCGCCGCAGCCGCCCCAAGGCCACCAATCCTCCGATCCCAACGGCGGCCCCGCCGCAGGCAAGCCCGATCATCATCGTCCGCCGCGGCACCCGCCGCACACGCTCCGCCAGCCAGCCGTTCATCGCGTCGCTCCTCGCACGAGTGGTTCGTTCCCCAGTAAGTTGCCGCTGCCGCCTTTCATGCAACACCCCTCGCACGAAACGTGCCATAGAGATAGGTGCTCGCGTGGAAAACGCGGCTGTGGGCTCGGTCGATAGCGCGGCTGATGGCCGCCACCCCGCCCAACGGACCATCTGCAACGGCGATCTCTCGCCGAGCCGACTCGTAGAACCCGATCGCGCCGTCGTCGGCCCGACACACCTGCTCCACGGCGCCGCCCCGCACCGCCGCCTCCGCGCTAGCAAGCACGGATCGCAGATTCTCCTCCGGGTCTCCCAAGTAGTCGTTTCGGTGGCGGCGAAAGGCGTCCGCCTGATGTGCCCGCTCCGCGCAGCCTCCGAGAGCGGTCTCCACCTCTGCGGAAAGTCCGCCGAGTCGAAACGCCTGTTCACAGCCGGCCCCGCGAGCCGCCTGCTCCGCGGCTTCGAACACGCCGTCGGCCCGATCATCCTCGAAGACGAGGTGCGGAAGAATGCGTCCGAACTCGGGCAGCGTCCGCCACTCTTCCACGACGGCCGGCCACGTGCCCTCGTGCATCGCCAGCCACACCTGCGGCGACACGGCTGCCCACGGCTGCAGCCACCGCATGATCACGAGATACAGGCCTGACCTCGGCCGCCCGATGACCCACGTGCAGACCTCGCCATCCGTGCGTTCGACGAACAGCTTTGCCGGGGCGGATGGGCTCACCCCCATTGTGAGGCTGGGCACGCCGGGAATCACGGCGTCGATCCGCCCCAGCGGCTTCCGGGCCGGATTGTGTCCCTCCGTCCGCTTCCAGGCGGTGTCGCGCGGCGCATCACCCTGTTCCACATCGGCCCAGCGACTGGGCGGCGCGACGTATTCGAGGCCGAACTCATAGAACACGTGATCGACCGTCTGCATCAGCGACCTGGCCCAGTGAGGCCGATCGGGCATCGCCGAGCCCTTCCGCCAGGCGACCATGATCCGGCCGAGGATGAAGAACTCGGAAGCAGAGAGATCCATGTTGTTCCTTTTGCGTGTGGGGTGTGATGTCGGTCGGGCTGGCCCGTGCCCGGGCCGTCGTTCGCCCCGGTGGTGCCGCGGCACCGGCTTCTCCGGTACCGGGTTCCCTGGAAACGGCCGCCGCTTGATCCGATTGACTGGAATCATGCCTGCAAATCCCTCCTACGCATGAATGCGCCCGGCGCTTCGTCGCCCTCGACGAAACCACCCTGGCACCGCCACACGGACCCAAAACCCTGTCGTCCGTACCGGGCCACCCCGATCCGCTCCCGATCGCGGCCATCCGCGGACGGGCGTCGACAATTCGATTGCGTGCGGCATATAGATCCGCACGCGATTGGTGAACTAGCAGCCGCAGTCGCCGGCTGGCGTGGCCATCGAATTGTCTGGCAGCCATCGATCTGGCTGTCCGGGTTTGGTCTGAAGAAACCAGCCACAGTCCTGGCGTGCCTGCAGTCCTGGCGTGCCTGCGCACTGACCAGCAGCTTACCATCCCTCCGCGGGGTATCAACACGCGCCGGGCCGCCCTCCGTGAACGGACTGTCTTAAGGCGGGGTGTACGGCTCATGCGGGCCACTCGCCTCCTCCCGGAAGCGCCGGCCCGCCGCGACTGGGCCCTGCCCGTCTTCCGCATATCGACCATTTGCGACGACATCATTCGCCACCTAATCTTTGCGTCCCGGGGGGCGACTCCTTGGGGACGACGACGTAGCCCCGTCGGCGTCTATCGCTCAGGAGCAGTTGAGTGACGGATTCACGCACACGTTCGCCATCGGCCGCGGCAGTCGCAACCTCCGAAGAACCACTACGGGATCGGCTACGGAGCCTCGCCAGAGACTTCGAGGCTTTCGAGGCCGCGATCTCTGATTCATTGCTCACACCCATACGCCAGGGATGCCGACCGCCGGACGCCTGCGCTGAAAGCCTGCTGAATCTGCTTGACCGCTACGACGCTCTGCGAGCCGAAGTGGCTTCGAAAACTGCCCAACTAGCCGATGACCCTTCCATTGCATCGATGCTCGAGGCCGTGGAGCGCGCGGACAGCGCTGATATGTGGACGGCATTTCACAGCTCTACGAGAAACCTCCTGGAAGCTGTGCCGCGAATCGACCATGCCGTCACGAAGAATCATCCTCATCTGGTGCTGATACGCGATGCCGCCGCCCACCTTCTCGCTGAGCTTCCCGAGGATTCGGACGATGCAGAGGCATGGGCTCTTCGCGTCCAACCTTTCGCGTCACTGTGGAAGCTCCTGACCGAAGCGGACCTCGACGACCAGACCACGGAGCGACTCGAGGCCGACGTCGCGACCGCTTTCGGTGAGGGCGTCGTCCGTCGGTCGTTCATTACGAAACTGCACGTCTTGGAGCTGCTGAGCGGCGACACGGAGCCAGAGTCCGTCGACCATGCCCGCTATCGACAGGACGACGCGGGTTCGCCCGCCGCCGCTCCCGCCCCTGCCGTGGCGGCGAGGGCGCCCACCGAATCGCCGCCGTCGGTGAACGCCGTCGAGGCTGCGAAAGAGACGCGACGCGGCGAAACGGATGAAGCGATCGGGGTGCCCATGCCCGAGCCGCCACACCCGGATGACACTGCCGCGGATCGCCGGGAGGACAACCGCGTCGAAGCCCCCGCCAAAAACACGCCTGCCGAGGCCACGCCCGCCCCTGCGTCGGAAGTGAGAGTGGAGTCGCTCCCCGAACACCTGGCCACGTTCGGTGCATTTCGCGCCGCCTATTGGCTGAATCCGGCGACTGGGGCCTGCGAATGCGTGCCTTGGCGGGATGACGGCATGGTGGAGCGGCTTCGCGAACTGTCGCTCGAGGTCCTTCGGGAGCTCGCGGAGGGAAACGACGAGCGTCTCCCCGAGCTGTGGCTGGCGTCGCGAGCGCTTGAGCCCGCTGATCGAGCCGTGATTTCACTCAGCACCGTCCGGAGCGTCGCTGAACTGATCGCAGAGCCGACGCGAACTGCCGCTGGGCGTGATTCGCAGCGGGCCCAACGAGTACCGCGGCTCGACGGCGACTGCTCTGCGGAGGTGCGACTGGCCCTTGTGGCGGAGGCGATCCGTCCGACAGCCCTGGCGCTCGTGGTGGACGAGGAGCGAGACCGCCTGTTTACCGTGGCCGACTTTCGGGATGGGACGATCAAGAGCGTGGTCGCGGACCTGTTCAGGGCTCATGCTCAAGGCCTCTTCGATCCGCTCGAGCAGATCCGAGTCGCATTGCAGACCGACGTCAGAGGCAAAGTCGATCCTGCCACAGACCTCACGTCCAAGCGAAAGGCCCTTGACTCGGAGTTGGTTCGCCTGCAGCGGAACGCCGGCTCCGGCTATGTCGGCAAGTTCGACCACTGCAGCGCCGCATGGATGGAGTTCATGCGCGCTCACGCGCGGCCGTTTGCGGCCCGGCTCGAGGGTGTACCAACGACGCATGAATCGCCCCCGACCGCAGGCGAAGTGGAAGGCTTACTGGAGGCTTATCGCGCCATCGCCGACGACGGGGTGGTGCGAGACAAGGCCCGACGAATCATGGACCGTGCTGCGGAATCCCTCGTTCGGCATCTCGCCGATGTCGCCAGCGCTCGCCAAGCGGTCGCGGACGGGATGAAGGCAAAGTCCCCTCCCAACAAGCGACTTGTGGACGAGGCAGCCCGCCTCATGGCTTTAACGCCACCATCGGACCCGGTCGAGCACCTGGCTCTGAGGCTGTTGACACTTGCGCTGGCGCCTCCGGCAGGAGACACGACTGGGTCGCCCCTGCGGATCGGCACCCGATTTCTGTCCACGTATCCTGCGTTTCTCGACTGGCTCGACGAGCCGCTCGACTGGAACTCACTTCCCACGGTGGAGGATCTGCCGGGTGATCGTCCCGAGGTCGCCGCCACGCTCATCTACCCCAGGTCTGATCCGCTCCCGGACTCGGATCGCAGGGCACTGGAGATACGCTGCCGAGAGGAACGTCGTTACGAGCGGCTCGCGAAGCTCCGTTCTCCCCTCCCCATGCAGGATCAAGGCGGCGCGAATCAGGAAAAGAGCGGGCTGCTGATCGAGCTGCAGCACCGCAAGGATCGACTCCGTAAGGGC
>CAIKWU010000535.1 GCA_903831155.1 uncultured Planctomycetaceae bacterium
GCCTCGATCCAGCTGCTCACGACCTGCGCCGCCAGGTCGGGCCTGCCGCGGGATTCCAGATCCATCGACAGAAACGCGACGTCGTTGGCGACGTCGATCCAGCGGAGGTTGTCGTTGAACTCGATGGCGTCGAAAGGCGTTATTCGTCCCTCGTGGAGCACGAGGTTCGCGAGGTGCAGGTCTCCGTGGCACTCGCGGACGCGGCCGGTGGACTTCCGCATCGCGAGGAGGTGCTCGTGGGCGGCGAGCCGCTCCCGCAGCCAGCGATCGAGCGCGGCCACGCGGCCGGTCACCTCGGGCAGGCTCCCGCGGATCGCCTCCATGTTGATCGCGGCCGCGGCAAGCACCGACGCGCCCGTTCCCCAGGGCGTCTCCGGTTCAGCCACCGGGAGCCGCTCCTCGACCGCGGCGATCGCCTCGCCGAGCGCCCGGCAGTCGGTCGCCGTCAGCCTCCCGGCCTCGAACCGCGCATCGAGCCGGTCGGTCTCGTCGAACTGCACGAGTTTGACGGCCCACTCGATCGGCTCCCCGTCGCCGCCAACGTGCGGAAACGCCTGGCTCCCGGTGATCGGCACCGTCGCCACGTAAAGCTCCGGGGCGAACCGTCCGCTGACCCTGATCTCCCCGTCGCACGATCGCTTGCGGAGGTCGAGCGTGCCATAGTCGACGAAGCCGAGCGTGACCGGCTTCTTCACCTTGTAGGCGTACGGCCCGGTGAGGATCACCCAGGAGATGTGCGTCTCCACGAGGTGGATCGCGGCCGTGGAATGCGGGTACGCCCCGGGATCGAGCAGCCGCTCGATCAACAGGGGCAGCGAACTCGCCGACGTCGCCATGCCCACAGTCTACGCACCGGCCCGCGGTCCCTCGGGCTCGAGCGCCTCGATCACTTCGATCATCGCCGCCACGTCCGCGGTGGACACGCCGGCAGTTCGGCGGGTCGCTGGATCGACACAGGTCTCGCGGATCACGTCGGCGTCGAGGGCGGCCAGGCCCCGATACCTGCGGACCGTCATCTCGCCCCGGCCGCGCGACCGGTCGGCCAAGGCCGTGAGTTCCGGCTCCGAGAACGCCAGCATGAGTTCCCCGGCCGCCACGACCTCCCCCCAGGGGGCCCGCACGATCTCCACCCTCCCGGCATCGAGCAGCGGACGCATGAACCGATGAAAGAAGAGCAGCACGAGAAACCCGCAGTGGATCCCGTCGGCGTCTGGATCGGTGAGCACGAGCACCCGCCCGTAGCGGCACCGGCGGGGCTCGCACTGGCCCTCGAAGCCGACCCCGAGGGCCTCCACCAGCGGCCCGAAAAACGGATGCTCCAGGACCTTCCCACGCGGAGCCCGGGTCGCATTGAGCGGCTTCCCCTGCATGGGCAGCACCGCCTGCCGCCGGGCGTCCCGCGCGCCGCTGACCGCCGCCGCCGCCGAGTCTCCCTCGACGAGGAACAGCTCGGCCCCGGGGCCGTGATCGGCGGAATCGTCGAGTTTCGCTCTGGCACCGTAGCGGTCGTGAAACACCCTCGTCAAAAACCACCGCCCGTTTCTTGCAGGAAGCCTCGCGGCCGCTCATACTGATGAAGTTGAGTTCGGGCGACAACCGCCCGCCTTTTTTGGAACCGCTCCTGACCGCGTGAACCTTCCGTCGATCGCCTTCGTCCGCCTGGTCGGACGCCGCGACGGAATGTGGTCAGTGCTCCGAGCGTTCCCGCGGCCCGCCCGCTCCGCCATCGGCTGACCCGTTCCCCGCCCGTCCCAGCCCGGCCGATCGCATCGCGGTTCCCGCGGTCGCCTCCCGAGGTCGTGCCATGAATGCTCCTCTCCGCTTCGCAGCCTGCCTGCTCGCCACGGTCGCGGCCCTCATGCCGGCCGTGAGCCATGCCGGCACGATCGTTCGCTTCGACACCACCATCGCCGACTTCGACGTCGAGCTCTTCGACTCGGCGATGCCGATCACCGTGGCGAACTTCCTTTCGTACGTGACCGGCAGCTCGTACTCCTCGACGCTCATCCACCGGAGCACGACCTACAACCCTGCCGACATCCAGATCATCCAGGGGGGCGGCTTCGTACTTGCGGGCAGTCAGCTCCTGTCGGTCGTCACCAACGCCCCGATCGTGCTCGAGTCGGGCACCGCGACGAACGTCCGCGGGACGATCGCCATGGCCCGCGGCGCGGCGACCGACAGTGCCACGAGCCAGTTCTTCTTCAACGTCCAGGACAACCCGGCCCTGAACGGCAACTACGCCGTGTTCGGCCGGGTCGTGGGCGCCGACGGCCTCACGGCACTCGACGCGATCGGTGCCGTGCCGGTGTACGACTGCACGGTGCAGCTCGGCGCGGTGTTCAACGAACTGCCGCTGACCGCTCCCTCGATCGATCCCTCGAGCCTCGTGCTCGTCAACGGCGTCACCGCCGTGCCGGAGCCCTCCACGCTTGCGCTTGCCGCGGCCGGCCTGGCCGCTGTGGCCTTCCACCGCCGTCCGGCGGGAAACACGGCATACGCCTCACGGCGTTCCGCCTCCTGACGCCACACCTCACCATGTGACGCGGAGCGACTCGAGTCCGCGGAAGTGCCAGGCATCCTTCACCTGCGGCGGTTCCGCGATCCGCATGCCCGGGAGCCGCTCGAAGAGCACCCGCAGGGCCACCTGCATCTCCAGGCGGGCCAGCGGCGCGCCCACGCAGGCGTGAATCCCCGCGCCGAAGCTGACGTGGGGGTTCGGCGACCGGCCGGCGTCGAAGGCGTCGGGCTCCGCGAACTTCGCGGGATCGCGATTCGCCGAGCCAAGCAGCAGGCCGATCACGTCGCCCTTGCGGAATCGCTCACCGGCCACCTCCACGTCCTCGAGCGCGTAGCGGGTGAACATGTGGAGCGGGGCGTCGTAGCGGAGCATCTCCTCGACGTGTCCGGCGGGATTCAGAGCCACGGCAGCCGCCGGGCCGGGCACCTCCTCGAGAATCGCCCGCACGCCGTTGCCCAGTGAGTGCACCGTCGCCTCGTGGCCGGCGTTGAGCAGCAGGATCGCCATCGTCACGATCTCGTCGTCGGCAAGACCCTGCCCCGCCGAGTCGGTCGCCGTCACGAACTGCGAGAGAAAGTCTTCCCGCGGTTCCCGCCGTCGCGCCGCGACGAACTCCCGCATGAAGCCCGAGAACTCGACCGTCGCCGCGACCGTGCGGTCTTCGATCGCCCGGTCGCGGCGGGCCTGGTAGATCGCCACCATGTCGTGCGACCAGGCGAGCAGTTGGGGGGAGAGCCCTCGCGGCACGCCGAGGAAATCGGCGATCACGCCCACGGCGAGTGGCGCGGCGTAGTCGGCCACGAGATCGCACTGTCCGGCGGCCGCGAACCCATCGATGAGTTCGTGGGCGAGCCGCTCGATGGGCGCGGCAAAGCGATCGACCTGCCGCGGCAGGAACGACGCGTTCACGAAGCCGCGAAGCCGGGTGTGCCGCGGCGGTTCCAGTTCCAGCAGCGAGTGCTCCTCAAAGGCATGAAAGGGCCCCAGATGCGCGGCGGGTTCCGGCCAGCCGAGTTCAGCCCTGGTGGCGACGTGCAGGATCTGCCGACCAAACCGCCGATCGCGGAGCAGCGAGTTGACGTCGTCGTAGTGCGCCGCGCAGCGGTGCCCGAGCTGCCGCCAGGTGAACATGCGGCCGAGATCCCGCATCGTCGCATAGAACGGATACGGGTCGCGGACGAAGGCGGGATCGCACGGATCGAGGTCGTACACCGGAGAGTCGCTCATGCGCTCACTATGCACGCGCTGGATCGACTCGTCCAAACCCGAC
>CAIKWU010000536.1 GCA_903831155.1 uncultured Planctomycetaceae bacterium
GCCACGTGCCGCTCCTTGAGGGCCGTCATCATGGTGGCCACATCGGGCTCTGTCAGTTCGCGCTCCAGGTCGGCGGCGGCGGTGGCCGCGGCGGCGATCTCGTGCCGCGAGGCCCGCATGTCGAGGGCGTAGGCAGCCGGCACGATGCCGATCAGGACCAGCATGATCAATCCCATCCCCTTCTGGCCGTCGTTGGAACCGTGGGCAAAGCTCACGCCCGTGCAGGTGCCGATCAAGAGTGCCCGGATCCACCATGGCGGCGGCCGGTCGCCGTGCGGAGGCTCGTAGAGCTCCTTCGCCGGAATCAGCTTCTTGGCGAGCACGAGCAGCAGGGCGGCGAGGGCGAAGCCGATCACGGGGGAGATCAAGAGGGCCAGGCCCACCTCGGTCGCCTTGTGCCAGTTGATCCCCTTGAAGGCCGACCCGCGCTCCATCCACGCGTTCATCATGCCCACGCCCATGATCGAGCCGATGAGGGAGTGCGAGCTCGAGGCGGGCAGGCCCCGATACCAGGTGGCGAAGTTCCAGATGATCGCGGCTCCGAGCAGCGAGAGCACCATCGCCAGGCCCCGGCCCGTCTTGATGTTGACGAGCAGATCGACGGGCAGCAGGTGGACGATGCTGAAGGCGACCCCGATGCCGCCCGCATGCACGCCGATGAAGTTCCAGAGGCCCGACCAGACGACGGCCGGCGTCGGCTTCAGGCTCTTGGTGTAGATGACGGTCGCCACCGCGTTGGCGGTGTCGTGGAAGCCGTTGATGCACTCGAATCCGAAGGCGATCGCGAGCGCCGCGAGCAGCAGCACGACCTGCCCCGCCGAGAGCGTGGCGAACGACTCGAGGAGTTCCACGGGAACGGTCCTGGGGCAGCCGGACGACGAGCCCACACCGTAGGGGCCGGTCCGGCCGGGAACAAGCGGTTTCCGCCGCTCTCACGCAAATCTCACAGACGGCGAACCGGCCGACCGGCAGCCGCGTAAACTTGACGAGAAGGAGGGCACCGCCCGATGGCGCGAGGAGACCGTCTGGAGGTCGAGCAGCGAGTTGTCGGCTCGACCGTCACCTACCTGCACCACGGCGTCGATCTTGGCGACGGCACGGTCGTGCATGCCCGTCCGCGCGAGTTCCGCAATCCGTTCGGCGGCGGCCACGTGGTGCGGACGAGCCTCGCCGAGTTCGCCGAGGGCCGGCCGGTCCGGGTGAGGAACGAGCCGCCGGCCGAGTTTTCGCCCGAGGAAATCGCGGCTCGGGCCCTGGCCCACGTGGACCGTGACGGCTATGACCCCGTGATCGACAACTGCGAGCACTTCGCCACCTGGTGCGCGACGGGCCGGCGGTCGAGCCGGCAGGTCGACATCGTGATGGGCCGCGTGGCCGCGGGGGTGTCGCGGGCGGTGGCCGCCGTCTCGGCACGAGCGGCCGCGGGCACCGCCGAGCGGGTCGCCATTCGCACGGCCCTTGGCACGAGCGTCCGCATCGGCCTCAAGACGATGCTGCCGGCTGCGATCGTGGGTGAGGCGGCGGCCCTCGTGGCCGAGTGGACCGCGCATCAGCGCGGCAAGACGGAGCAGGAGAGCCGCAAGGCGGGCGAGGCGGCCGGGCTCGCGGCGACGAGCCTCACCTTCGCGGTGGCGGGGGCTCCAGCGGGGCCGACCGGCGCGCTGGCCGGTGCCCTGGCCGGCGCCACCATGTGGATCGCCGGCTCCGCCACGGCTGCGGCCGCGACCGGCGCCGCACGGCACGTCGCCAAGCGGATCACCCGTGGCTGAACTGTCGGCCGCAGCCCCTCTGCCGCATGCGGATGTCGCCCTGCTCACCGAGCGGCGTTACTCGGCGTCGGTCGCCGCGGCCGGCGACTGGTATCTCGGCAACATCCTCAGCGACGACAACCTCCTCATCACCGCGCTCGCCGCACGCGGCCTGTCGGCGGTTCGCATCGACTGGGCCCGCGACGACGTCGACTGGTCGGCGTTTCGCGTGGCGGTGTTCCGGACGACGTGGGATTACTTCGACCGC
>CAIKWU010000537.1 GCA_903831155.1 uncultured Planctomycetaceae bacterium
AACAGGGGAAAATCGAGCAGGTTTTTCGCACGCGCCCGAACTTCGGTCGGCCGAAGAGACCTTTCTCTTCCGACGACCGAACGATTCGGCCGCCTGATAAGTTGGATAGATTACGTTGACTAATCCGGCTTTCAAGTCGCCGGGCCGATCGAAATCGGTTTTTCACGAAAACCCGGTCGGGCGGGTTGTCGGGGGGCAGCCGTCGGAGCGGTCCGCCCCCCAAAAAAGGCGTTCTTTTCGAGGCTTTTTTCCGAGCCCCGCCCGCCCGATCCTCCGCCAGGCCGAGCCGGCCGCTCCCGCCACAGGCCCGCCCGCAGCACCAACACTTGGTATGGCTGGGACGGTCAGGAACCTGATTTGCCGCTCACCGGCCGCCCAGCAACCCCTCGAGAACGGGCCGCATGACCTCCGCCCGACGGGCGTTGCCGATCGTGCTTGGATGCTGGAGGTCGTCCAGAAAGCATTCCGCCGCCGGCGTGCCATCCGGACCGAGAAACGCGGCGTTGGCGTCGAGGTAGGCGAGGTCGCCGTCGCGCGACTCGGCCTGGATAAACGCCTCGATGGCGGCGTTGGCCTCGGCCTGACGATCACGCTGCTCCCACCGCTTCGCCGTCGGCGAGATGGCCAGGAACACGGTCGTCGCCTCGGGCTGCACGCGGCGGAGCGTCGCCACGAGCTTTTCGAAGGAGGACCGAATCTCGGCGGTCGAGAGACCGGCGGCGATGTCGTTGGTGCCCGCGCTGACGACGATCACCTTCGGCCGGGCCGTGGCCACCAGTCGCGGCGCGAACTCCGCCAGCTCATCGAGCCTGCAGCCGCCCACGCCCCGGTTGACGATGTTCATGCCGGGAAAGTCGTCCGCGAGCGTGTTCCAGAGCCGAATGTTGGACGACCCGAGAAGCACCACTCCGCCTGGCTGCGGGGGAGACTGGCGGTCCTGCTCCTCGAACGCGGCCAGTTCCTCGTCCCATCGCGTCGGCGGCGGCCCTTCGGCCGCGGCGGCAGGAGGCGGGGATGGCGCGGCGGGAGCCGGCACCGCGACCGCCGGAAGGGACGGCGTTGCGGGGGCCTCCTTCTTCACGAGCGGCTTGGCGAACACCCGCTTCCAGTCGCTCGCGATCCGCACCACCTGCCACCCATACCTGGCGGCCGCGTCGAGCGACTCGTTGGTGGGCTCGCCATAGGCCATCTCCCGCTCGGCGTCGTCGTGGAGCACGAGGAGCTGAAGGCTCGGCCAGTCGCCGGCCTGCGACCAGCGGAGCATCTCGATGTCGCCGGTCGTTCCGACGTTGCCGACGGCCAGGATCGGCCGGCGGCCGATGTGCTCACCGATGCTGACCGGCTTGCGTTCCTCGTCGTTGAGCACCTGGATCTGCGGCAGCACGACCAGGTCCAGCCGGCGATTCGGATGCTTCTCGTTCTCGGGCGTCGGAGCCTCGACCTCCCGAAGTTCCGTCAGCGGCCGGGAGGCGATCACCCGATCCGGTGGAATGCCGTGCCAGAGTTCGGCGGCAGGCCGCATGAAGTGGACGCCGCTCCCCGAGCAGATCCAGACGTCGAATCCCTTCGCCTCGAGCAGTGCGATCAGTTCCTTCATCGGCTGATAGGCCACGTCGCCGAGGGGAGCGTCGAGGGCGGGGTGCCGGGCGGTGCGGATGAAGTCCCGCGCCTCCGCCTCGAGTTTCTCCTCGGGAACACCCGCGAGCGTCGAGAACGTGAGATCGGTGAAGAACTTTTTGCCCAGCCGGCGGATGAACTCGAGGTCGCCCGTCAGCAGCGTGGCGTAGGGCTCCTCGTGGGCCAACTCGGGCCGCCGCTCCACCAGGCCGCGGACCAGATGCACGAGGAAGAGGCCGTGTATCACCGGCTTCTCGCAGACGAGGGTGCCGTCGTGGTCGAAGACGGCGATCCGCTCGGCCGGCGGCACGAACGTGGAGGCCGACTCGGTCGTCACCGCGGCGACGAACTCGAGAATCGCCTTCTTCGTCGGCCCGTCGTTCCACGAGGGCAGGGGGTCGGTGGCGGAGGCCACGGCCTGCCCCGGCACCTCAGGGGCGGGGGCCGGCGACGGACCGGGCTTGGTGCCGAGCCAGACGGCAGCCGCCAGCAGGCCCAGCGCGACGAGCGGAATCGCGACGGCCGAGGTCGCCGAGGGCTTCTCGCCGTGGGCATCGCTGCCGGCGTGGTCATGGTCGTGGCGGGCGTCGTCCGTCATCTCGCGGCTCCTGCGGTTCGTTCTCAGCCGCCCCACCATACCCTGCGCGATACCGCGATGCGAGGAACCTCGTTCCTGCCGATGCCGTCGTGGCAGCCCGTTTTTCCGCAGGCTCCTGCCGGGGTATTCTCCGCGGCGGGAGGAATGGTTCAGGTCACACTCCGGGAGCTCGCCCCATGGTCCGTTTCTTGTGCACCGCGTTCTTGCTCGCCTGCGCCGCCGCCGCCCACGGCGACGTGTCGCTCAACAACATGTTCGGCGACCACATGGTGCTCCAGCAGGGCATCTCGAATCGCGTCTGGGGCAAGGCCGACCCCGGCGAACAGGTGACGGTCTCGTTCGCGGGCCAGACGAAGACGGCCACGGCGGCCGCCGACGGGGCCTGGCAGGTGCTGCTCGATCCGGTGAAGGACTACGGCGGCCCGCACACGCTCACCATCAAGGGGAGGAACGAGGTCTCCTTCAACGACGTGCTGATCGGCGAGGTCTGGGTCTGCTCCGGACAGTCGAACATGCAGTGGGCGGTGAATCAGGCAAACGACGCCGACCTGGAAAAGCTCGCCGCGAAGTTCCCGGGCATCCGCTTCGTCTCCGTGCCGCAGGTGGGCACGCAGGAGCCGCAGTGGAACTTCAAGGGCCAGTGGCAGGTCTGCACGCCCGAGACCGTCGGAGACTTCTCAGCGGTCGGCTACTTCTTCGGCCGTCAGCTCCACCAGACGCTCGGGGTGCCGGTCGGCCTGATCGACAACGCCTGGGGCGGCAGCGCCGCCGAGGCCTGGGTGAAGCGCGACAAGCTCGCCGCGCACCCGACGCTCTCGGCGATCCACGAGAAGTGGCTCAAGGAAGAGGGCAACGCCGCGAATGCGAAGGCGGACTTCGAGAAGAAGCTGGCCGAGTGGAGGGAGACGGCCGCGAAGGCGAAGGCCGATGGAAAGCCGGAGCCGGGCGGCAAGCCGAACCCCGCGCAGCATCCCGACGGCCGCATGAAGGGCAACGCCCGCCCCGGCAACATCCACTCGGGCGTGCTCGCGCCCTCGATCGGCTACGGCATCAAGGGGGCGATCTGGTACCAGGGCGAGTCGAACGCCACCCGGGCCCACCAGTACCGCCAACTCTTCCCGTTCATGATCACGACGTGGCGGGAGGAGTGGGGACTCGGTGACTTCCCCTTCTATTGGGTCCAGCTCGCCGACTTCAAGGCCGAGAGAGCCGAGCCCGCCGAGAGCGACTGGGCGGAACTCCGCGAGGCCCAGTCGATGACGCAGTCCCTGCCCAACACGGGCGAGGCCGTGATCATCGACCTCGGCGAGGGCAGGGACATCCACCCCATGAACAAGCAGGATGTCGCCATGCGGCTGGCCCGCTGGGCCCTCGCTGAAACCTACAAGCTCCCCGGGGTCGCCTGCCGCAGCCCGCGGTACAAGGCCATGGAGAAGGAGGGGGCGAAGATCGTCCTCACCTTCGACGACGTGCCCGGCGGCAAAGGCTGGCGGCCGTTCGACGTCGCCGAGCCGATAGGGTTCACGATCGCCGGTGCCGACAGGAAGTTCGTCGCGGCAAAGGCGCGGATTCGCGACGATGGTCGGATCGAGGTCTGGAGCGACGCGGTCGCCGAGCCCGTGGCGGTGCGCTACGCCTGGGCCGACAACCCGGTCTGCAACATGTACTCGTCGAGCGGCCTGCCGCTGACGCCGTTCCGGACCGACGACTTCCCGGGGGTGACCGCCGACGCGAAGTGACTGTGCGGTTCCGGTCGAAACGGGTAGCCTTGGAGCTATGGTGCAGGCACGACGGGGTGCCTGACGCCGAGTCCATCGCCAGGGAGGGTGAGCCGTGAGACGGCAGGGCATGTCGAGCGTGGGGCTGGTGGTCGCCGGCCTCGTGACGGTCTGGATGGCCGGTTGCTCCACGAGGCTCGAGCGCGGGATCGGCGGCGCACCTGCCGAACCCGAGTTCGGTGGCCCCGTCGCGGGACGGCCCCGATCATCCGACCAGCCGGAGCTCGTGCCGGTCGTGATCGCGGCGCACCGCCCCTTCACCCCGAACCGAGCCACGCCGGGTGAGCCTCGACGGCTTGCCGCGACGGAAGCCGCGCCCGGCAGGGCGATCGGCAGCACGGAGGCGGCGGTCCGCGGCATGCTGAAGGACTACGCCGGGGCCTTCAACCGCCACGACGCCGTCGCGGTCGCCGGGCACTGGAGCGAGGGGGGCGAGAACGTGGACCTCGCCTCCGGGGACGTGACACGCGGGCGCGACGCAGTCCGCGACGTCTTCGCCACGCTGTTCGCCGACGACGCGGAGGCGACCATCGACATCGATGTCACCGAGATCAGGCCCGTTCGAGCCGATGTCGCGGTCGTCGATGGCACGTCGAAGATCTCGTTTGGCGACGGTGCGACCTCCGGCAGCCGATTCTCGGCCGTCGCAGTGCGGCAGTCGGGTCGCTGGACGCTGGAGAGCGTCCGCGAGTCGCCCTGGACCGAGGCATCGACGTCGCCGCGGGAGCTCGAGCAGCTCGGCTGGCTCGTCGGCATGTGGGAGGACGTCGGTCCGGGCCTGACGGCAGGCACCACCTGCGGCTGGTCGGCCGGCCGGGCGTTTCTCGTCCGCCAGCACTCCGTGACCGGCGACACCGCGATGGCCGAGCCGACCGACGACGTGCCCGGCCTGCTCCCGCCCGGCGAGGTCGCGCCGCGGGAGGTCACCGAGATCATCGGCTGGGATCCCGAACGGAGCGAGATCCGCTCCTGGGTGTTCACGTCCGCCGGCCGGTTCGCCGAGGGCACGTGGAACCGTCAGGGAGACGGGTGGCGGGTGCGGATGGACGGCCGGGGCGCCGACGCGGGCCGGTCGTGCGAGTTCGTCGTGGCCAACCGAGGCGGCGAGAGCCTGACCGTCCGTGGCTCGGCCGACGGCCTCGCCGCGGACCTCGTGCCGATGTGCGACTTCGTCCGCACCGCCCGGTGACGGCGATTGGTTTCAGCGGCGGGTGGCCTTCGACGTCGCCATCTGCGGCCGCTTCACGAAGTAGACCTTGGGATCGTCGATCACCCACGGCGTGCTCCAGGTCCTGCCGTCATCCTGGCTGCAGACGTTGAAGAAGAACGTCTTCACCAACTCCGTGCGGTAGCCGTAGGGGTACTGCGAGGTGATGTGGTCGTCCATCGTCAGCTCGTCCACCCCGGGGCTGGCGAAGTAGTGGACCATGCCATCGGGTGAGAACGACATGCCGAGCGTCCACCAGCCGAGCTCCTCGATTCGCGGCCCGCGGATCTCGCCGCCGTTGCGGCCGCTGCGGACGCGGATGTAGGCGCCGTCCTGCTTGTACTTGCCGTCGTGGCTGCTCTCGAAGCAGATGAACATCCCGGGCCAGTATTCCTCGATGCCGAACTCCCCCTCGTCGGGATGATCGTCACCCGTGATGATCGCGTGCGTGAAGCAGCCGGCCCGGAAGCCGAAGCTCGGGCCGCTGCGGTTCTCCCACTGTTCGAAGGGGGGCACATAGACGCGCACCGTCAGGCTCGGGCTGTCGGCCACCGACATGCTCCGGCCCGTGTACTTCGAGAGGTTGTAGATGAGGTCGTCCTGCTGCATCGTGTAGGTGACGCGGCCCGGAACGCCGCCCCGCAGCGTGGCGACCAGCAGGCCGTGCTCGCTCGCTTCGAGCCCGGGCGCGGGCAGGTCGACCCGCTTGACCACGTCGGGTGTGCCTCGCTTCGGCCCCTCGAACCAGCGGTTGTTGGTGCTCCGGCCCAGCGGCCCGCGCATCCGCTTGTCCTGCTCCTCGGAGCTCTTGGGGTGGTTGTACTTCCAGGTCCATTTCTCGTCCTCGAAGTCATCGACCACGTTCTTGACGAGCGACCCGGTGCCCGGGAGGAGGACCGGCTTCTTCGGCGCCGGAGGCTGCACCGCGGCGGGTGCGGCGGCCGCCTTGGGCTGGGCGGTGGTCCCGCGGCTGCTCGGCCCCGCGGCAACCACCGTGCCGGCGATCACGACTGCGGAAACCGACGCCACGATGGCGCGCGGGAGAAAATGGTTCGTCGAGCGTGGCATGGTGCCGATTCTCCGGGGCCCTTGAGCGGGGCGGCTGGCGACCGGTCCTGGTGCCGGGAACCGTCCCCCACTCCACGTATCGGACGGGTCGTGCCGGTCGATCAGCCGACGCCCTCCCGACCCGGCGGGGCCGCCATGCTCCCCCGTTCCACGCAGGCTCTCCCGAGGGAGCACCGCCGCCCCTCCCCCGCGGCTTGCCCAGACTCCGCGGGCCGTCGCGACCTCGGACACGGCGAAGAGTCGTCTGGCGTGGAACGGAGAAAAACGTCACATCTCCCGCTCCGGCGTGGGCAGGAGGGTGCCCAGTCCGAGCCCCATCCCGTGCGAGCATGAGCCACACACTCTCTCCAACCCGGCACGTTCGGATCGCCGCGGGCAT
>CAIKWU010000538.1 GCA_903831155.1 uncultured Planctomycetaceae bacterium
CGTCCTCCGCGAGCAGTTCATTTAGTGGATCTACGGTCGTGCGAACTGATCTTTCCCGACATCAGCATCATGACTCCCGCGGAATTCCTGAAGACCCTAAGGAGACGACCATGACGGCGCTCACGATCCGCATTCCAGAGGATACGGCCGCCCGGCTGCGGCAGCTGGCGAAGCACCGCGGTATCAGCCTCAACAAGCTCATGGAGGAGTTCTCGACGATGAGTCTCGCCGAGTTCGACACCGAAACCCGTTTTCGGCTCCGAGCCATCAAAGCATCTCCGAAGCGGGCGCTCTCGCTGCTCGGAAAACTTGGTGCGGCTTTGCAGAAAGGCGTGAGCGGACGCAATTGCGGCGGCGGAGGCCGGCAGCCGCGGCAACGCCGGCGCCGATCGCCATGAGCACGAGCGTGGAGGGCTCGGGGACGGCGGTCACCGTCACGAAACTACTGCTCGGCAGATAGTCGCTCGTGAAGTTGTCGCCACCGGTGGACGCGTTGTAGTCGATCTCCCACCACTGGCTGCCCGCCTGGAACTGGCTGCCGTCGGCGAGAGCGTTGCCGCCGTAGGTGAAGAGGCCGCCGTTCCAGCTGCCCGAGTAGTTGACCAGCGCGAAGATCGTGGTGTCTTCCACGAAGGGTGCCGGCGTGTTGTTGAGGTCGGTGATCGTGAGCAGCGTGCCGTTGGCGGCGTCGAGGTTGAGGTCGCCGCTCACCACAAGGAGATCGGCCGCGGTGCCGAGGCTGCCGAGGAGCGACGAATCGACTTCGTAGGCGAACGTGGCTGCCGCGGCGAACGAGGCCGTGCCGGTGGCGAGCGACGCAATGCTGTTGCCGGGCGCGAGCGAGCCGCCGCCGGTGATACTCACCGGGCCGGCGATCGAGCCTGAGCCGCCGAGTTCCGCCGCGGCGAGCACGGCCACGGGCGAGGAGCCGAGCACGCCGTTCACCGAGAGCCGGCCGGCGGCCACGCTTGTGGCGCCCGTGTAGGTGCTCGTGCCGGTGAGCACGAGGTTGCCGCCTCCGGTCTTCGTGAACGAGCCCGTGCCGGTGATCGCGGATGAAAAGGTGCCGGCCGCAGCCTGGGCAAACTCGAGTTCGCCGGCGTTGGCGATGGCACCGGGCAGGCTCGCCGCCGAGCCCACAAGGCGGCCGGCGGCGATCGTGGTGAGGCCCGTGTAGGTGTTGTTGCCCGTGAGGGTGGTCGTGCCCGCTCCCAGCTTCGTGAGCGAGCCTGTGCCAGAGATCGAGCCGGGGATGGTGTAGCCATTCGAGCGATTGACGATCAGCGAGGCGTTGTTGGTGATGTCGCCCGTGCCGATGGCCCCGGTGCCGCCGCCGTTGCCCACCTGCACCACGCCGCTCGAAATCACCGTGCCGCCCGCGTAGGTGTTATCCGCGTTGAGCGTGAGCGTGAGAGCCGAGTCCCACGTGAAGCCGCCCGTGCCTGAGAGCGTGCCGTTGAGTTTCGGCCCTGCGAGCGTGCCGTCGATCGTGAACTGGCTCGCACCGACTGCGGAGAAGGTGTGGATCGTGGTCCCGGCGGCGAGTCCCGTGCCC
>CAIKWU010000539.1 GCA_903831155.1 uncultured Planctomycetaceae bacterium
CCGTGCCCCGGGAGCCGGCGTATGCCGCCAAGCGAAGCCACGATGGCGAAGCGCCGGCGGCATCCGAGTGAGCGGTTGGCTCGAGGGCATCCGCGAACGTGCGGCGACGGGGGCCCCGGCAGCCCCTCGCCCACGAACGGGCTTGCACGACCGAGCCGCCGCTCACGCCCGCTGGCGGTCGATCGCGTCGACGACGTACGAGGCGAACGGCAGCGAGCACGTCCAGCCCGGTGAAACGGCGTTGAGGACGTGCATCGAGCGGGCGTCGCCCTCGATCACGAAATCCATCTCGAGCTTCCGCGTGCGGATGTCGAGCAGCTGGGCGCGGATTCCCGCCCTGCCCCACCGCCGCCAGTGCTCGGGCCTCACGTCCGTCGCCAACTCGCCCGCGAGGGCCACCAGATGCCGGCGGCGATACTTCCGCATCTCTTCGATCGCGAGCCGGCGAAACTCGAAGCCTGCCGAGAAGAGCAGGCCGCACTGGAGGGCCGCGATCTCGGCGAGGTCGCGGGCGTCGAAGCCGGCGAGCCCCGCATACTGTTCCCGCCAGAAGGCCGGAATCGCCGTGGGCCCGATCTTCGCGTGGCCATCCACCGTGACGGTGAAGTGAACGCCGAGAAAAGGGTTCCGCAGGTCGGGCACTGGATAGACGTTGGTGCGGAAGTGTCCGCCGGCCTCGTCGCCGTAGAGGTAGAGCCCCTTGAAGGGCAGGATGCGGTACCGCTCGGAGAAGCCGTACTGCCGCGCGATGCGGTCGGCGTGCAGGCCGGCGGCGTTGACGACATAGCCGGCCCGCCACGTCGTGCGTGCCGACTCCACCTCGTCGCCGCGGCGGCGGCGGAATCCGTCGACGAGGGCGAAGGCGATCCCCTCCTGCTCCGCGTCACCCCGCATCGCCGTGAGCACCGCACCGGGATCGGCCGTCGCCGTGGCGGGCGACCAGATCGCCCGCTCGCAGGTCTTCACACGCGGCTCGATCCGCTTTGCCTCCGCCTCGCTGATGCTCTCGAGCCCGACCCCGTTGGCGGCCCCGCGGCGGAGGAGTTCGTCCATCTGTGGGTGATCGGCGGCGGAGCGGGCCACCACGAGCTTGCCGCAGCGGTTGATCGGCAGGCTCTTCGCATCGCAGTAGGCGGCGAGCGCCCGGTTGCCGTCCCGCGTGAACCGGGCCTTGAGGGAGTCGGCCGTGTAGTAGAAACCGGCGTGGAGCACGCCCGAGTTGCGGCCGCTGGCGTGGAGGCCGCAGGCCGGCTCCTTCTCGAGCACCGTCACGGTGAGATCGGGATGCCGCCGCCGCAACTCACGGGCGATCGAGACGCCGATGATGCCGCCGCCGACGACGAGAAAATCGGTGGTGGGCATGGCAGGGCGGCCCGTGACGGGCCCGACGTCACGATGCGGGTCCGGGATCGGGTGAGCCCGTCTCGGTAATCGTCTTGGCCATCACCGGCAACTGGCCGGCGCGGTAGACCTTCAGATCGGCGAGCGGCCGCCGGGCCGCTGCCGGATACACGAGCTTGCCGAGCCGCCGCAGCCAGATCTCCAAGAGCGTGTGGCCCACCGAGCACATGTTGCGGAACTTGAACGCCTTCGTGGCCCCGGCGGCCCGCTCGTTGGGGTAGACCGGGATCTCGATGAAGGTCGCCTTGAGGTCGAGGAGCCGCGTGATCAGGTCGGCCTGGAAGCCGAAGCCGTGGGAGTTGGAGTGCCACCGCATCACGTTGTAGCGGAAGTGCACTGCCAGGCCGTTGTAGTAGCGGATCCGGTGACCGCCCAGGAGGTTCACGAGGAGCGTGAACGCCCGCGAGACTCCGCGGCGGAACGGACCGCGAAAGGTGGTGTCGGCCGGATACGGGATGATCATGTCGGCCTCGCCGATCCGGCGGAAGATCGACACGAGGGTGTCCTTCGACTCGACGTTGTCGCCGCAGATCATGCGGTAGTACTTGCCGCGGCACCGAAAGGAACCCTCGGCGTAGTTCGAACCCACGCCCTGATTGACCTCGTTGACGAACAGCGTGATCGGCAGGTCGGGATGCGTGCGGAGATACTCGACGATCACCTCGACCGAGCGGTCGGTCGAACAGTCGTCGATGATCACGACGTCGTACGTGATTCCGACCTCCCGTGCCGCTGCCACGACGGTGTCGAGCGTCGGGATGATCCCCTCCTCCTCGTTGTAGCAGGCCACGAACAGCGACAGGTCGCAGTCGTGCGTCAGTTCGGGAGTGAGGGCCGTCATGGCGCGGTGTTGGTGGTGGTGTTCGGGGGCGGCTGCGGCGGCCGACGCAGCGCGGCGGCGTAGGCGGGGCCGAAGATCAACCAGCGGAGGCCGTCGAAGATGCGTGCGATGAGGAGGAATTGCAAACGGCCCGTGTGCAGCCGCCCGTTCCGCTCCACGAGGTGCCCCCCGCCCACGAGCCGCTGGAGCCGGAGATCGGCCACGCTCGTGGTGCCGTAGCGGTCGAGCAGGTCCGCACGGGGCAGCCGCCCCCCGGCGTCGGCGAGTTCTTCCAGGATCCGGATCCGCAGCGACGCCACGGTGAGGTTCACGAAGTTGAAGTAGCCGAAGGCGAAGGCGAGCGACGCGATCGTGTTGAGCCCGACGAGGGCGAGGGTGTCGAGCGTGGAAACCGCATCGCGGCGGCAGGCCACGACGGTGATCACGACCGTCGCCACGAGGCCCGCCAGCGCCCCTACGGCCAGCGCCGGATAAGGGCTCCTGCCGCGGATGATCCGGGCGGCCAGCACGTGGGTCACGCAGTACGCGGCGAGACCGAGCACGGGCGCGATCGCGACGATCGGACGGTGGTCGGTGATGCCAAGGAGTTCGGCCATCGACTCAGCCTCCCCGCGGCATGCCGAGCAGCTGCCGCCATGCCGAGAGCACCGCGGCCCAGGCACGTCCCTTCGGGGCGAGCCGATAGCCGTCGCCATCCGCAGTGATCATGCCCTCGTTCACCATCGCGGCGAGCCGCACCTCGACCGGGCTCGCGCCGGCCAGCAGCCCGCGGAGCTCCTCGGTCGTGCAGCCCTTGCCTCGCGAGTCGGCCACCGCCACGAGCAGCGTCATGCTGGGGCTGCGATGCTCGAGCGCCGAGTAGGCGACGATGTAGGCGAGCGCGCAGGCGGTGTGGACGATCGCCACGTGGATCGCCTGCCAGCGGTCGGCGGCCGTGAACCAGCGGCCCGGCAGGAAGTGCGAGACCGCCAGCCACGCGCCGAGGACGCCGAAGAACACGGCCAGGAGCATCGCCGTCTGCCGCCTCGGCAGCGCGATCCGCCACCAGACGAGATGCAGCACGAACGCCACGGCAAGGACACCGACGGCGAGGAACGCAGTCGTCATGAGACCTCAGCCCGGCAGGAGGAAGGTGACACCGGGCCGCGCGAGCCGGCGCGTGATCCCAGCGGCCACCGCGGGGGGCAGGCCGACGAACACGCGGCTTCCCGCCGGCACGTCGGCCGGGGCGTGCACGGGCCTTCCGAGGTAGGTTCGGCCGGCGCGGTTCGGGTCTTCATCGACGAAGAAGCCGATCGCATCCCCCGCTTCCGCGGCCAGCCAGGTGCCGGCGATCGAGGTGCCGAACAGTCCCACCGGCGACGTGGCCCCGTGTTCACGGAGCAGATCGGCCGTCCGCCGCAGCCACGCGAGGCTGCCAGCGATCCGCTGGCGGGCCGCCGACGCATCGCCAGCAGCGGGCACGGGCAGGACGGCGCGGGCGGCGCGGGCCACGACCGACAGCTCCTTCGGAATCCAGTCCTCCGCCACCGACACGATCTCGTAGCCGGCGGCGACGAGGGCCCGTGTCAGCGAGTCGGCGGTGAAGTGGGTGCGGTGGTCGGCGATCAAGAGCTCGAAGGCGTTCGCGGGGTGGTGCGGCACCTCGATGAGCAGCAGCCCTTCGGGAGCGAGTTTCGCACGGAGCGTGGTGAGGACGGCGACCGGATCGACGATGTGCTCGAGCACGTGAATCATCGTGATCACGTCGAAGGTGCCCGGCACCTCCTCGACGGGACCGACGTAGAGCGGCTCGGTGTTCGCGATCGACTCGACCTCGCGGCGATACTTGGCGTCGAACTCCGTGCCGGCCTTCGTCCAGCCGGGCGCCACCTGCCCGAACGCCCGGATCGTGGCGCCGTTGCCACAGCCGACGTCGAGCATCCGCCCCGTCGGCTTCAGGTCGGCATGGCGGCGGAACGTATCGAGCAGTTTCACCGACCGTGACGCCGGCAGCCCGCTCGCCTGCTCGAACACCGCCTGCTCCGCGCCCGCCGCCTGGTGGTAGATCGTGTAGGTCTTGTAGATGTCGTCGATCTCAGCGAGGAACGCCGCATCGGCCGGCTTCTGCACCGCGCCGCAGGCCCTGCAGACACCGATCCGCCCACCGGCCGGCCAGGGCCGGCAGTCGCTCGTCACGCGGCGAAGCACGCGGTAGTCGGCCATCTCCTCGAGCGTGCCGCCACCGCAGATGCCGCACGCCGCCTCGCCCGCCACCGTCGTCACCATCAGGCCACCTCGTCGATCGCCGCCCAGGGATCGGGGGGCTGGAGCCCGAGTCTATCCCGCACGGCGGAGCCATCGAGCGTGGTGTGGAGGGGCACGTGTTCCAGCGTCAACTCCGACGCGGAGACGGTCTGCGGCCGCACGAGATCGGCGGGGTATCCCCACCGGGCTGCCAACCGGCACGCGACGGCGGCATACGACACGTCGGCCAGCGCCGAGACCTGAAGAATCGGACCGAGCGGCTCACGGGCCGCTGCCGCGATCACCGCTGCCGCGAAATCGAGCGCCACCGGGGCCATCACGAGATCGGCCAGCGGATGGATTGGCTCGCTGCGGCCGAGCGCCTGCCGCCACCGCTCGATCACCGGCAGCGTGCGGCCCACCACCTTCGTGAGCCGCACGATCGTCGTGCCACCGAGCGTCAGCAGCCCCTCTTCGGCCTCGGCCTTCATGCGGCCGTAGGCGGTGCGCGGGCGCCGCGGCGCGGTGGCCGGCACGCACGGCATGCTGCCGTCGAAGACCATGTTCGTGGAGAGAAACACGGTCCGGGCCCCGGCCGCGGCGAGCCGGCGGCCGAGGTCGAGCGTCGCATCGACGTTCACCCGGCGACATTGCTCGGGCCGATCGCGACAGGCGTCGGTCGACGTGACAGCGGCGCAGAATACCGCCGAGGCAATCCCCGGCGGCGGCGTCCATGTGGCGGGCACCGCCTCGAGGTCGAGCGGCAGCGAGCCCGCCGTGCCACGGCGGCTCGTCCGCACGACCCGCGCGCCTCCGGCTTCGAGCCTCGCAGCGACAGCCTCGCCGATCGCGCCGTCGGCTCCGATCACGAGCACTCCGCCAGCCTCGGCCATCGACTTGCTCCGCACGGGAAGAAGGCCGCTCAGGCGTCGGCAAGCCGGACGATCGCACGGCCTGCCAGGCGGCCGCTGGTCATGTCGTCGATCGCCGCGTTGATCTCGTCGAGACCGTACCGGCGGCCCACCACGCCCGCGAGCGAGAGCCGGCCGTCCTGCACGAGCCGCACGTACCGCGGGATGTCGATGTCGGGCCGGCTCTCGCCGCCGTGCGAGCCGACGAGCCGCTTCTCGAAGTGGAGCGGCAGCGTCGAGATCGCGGCCGTCGCCCCCTTGGGCGGCACACCGACGAGCACGGTCCGGCCGCGGGCATTCGTGAGCCGACTGGCCAGCGCGATCACCTCCACGTTGCCGGTGTTGTCGATCGCCACATCCACGCCGTCGGTGCCGATGATCGCCGCCACCGCCTCCGCCGCATCGGCCGACCGCGAGTTGATCGCGTGGGTCGCACCGAGCGCGCGGGCGAGGTCGAGCCGGTTGTCGAAGAGGTCGATCGCGATGATCGGGTTCGCCCCGGCGAGGGCCGCCCCCTGGATGATCGAGAGGCCGATGCCCCCCGCGCCAAACACCGCCACCGACTGGCCGATCGCCACCTCCGCGTTCGCGTTCACGACGCCGAAGCCCGTGGTGATCGCGCAGCCGAAGAGGGCCGCAGCCTCCACGTCGAAGCCGGCGGGCACCGCCGTGACGCGGTTCTCCGACACGACCGCATGGTCGTTGAAGGTCGTCACCCAGCCGGCGTTTACGCTGCCGATCCGCGAGCCGTAGACGGGCGTCACGGACTCGAGCCCCGCGCCCTTCCGCCAGTGGAGCACGACGCGATCGCCCGGCTTCACGGTGCGGACGCCCTCGCCCACCTCGAGCACGGTGCCGCAGCCTTCGTGGCCGAGCAGGTGGGGCAGGAACCGATCGGGCCCCTTCACCCCGTTGATCTCGCCGATCTGCGACCCGCAGATCCCGCTGGCGAGCACCTTCACGAGCACCTGCCCGAGCTTGAGCGGGGGCACCTCCACCTCCTCGATCACGAGGGGCTTCTTCTGCTCGACCAGGATCGCAGCGCGGGTTTTCATCGGTGGATAGTTCCTCCGCGAAGAATACACCGGTGTTCACGATTCACCAGCAGCGCCCGTTGTTCCACACATTCCCCGGGTTCCACCTGGTGCTTCAGAGTCACTCGTGAGGCGAGGGGCTGCCCGGGGCCCATCGCCGGACGCGGGGTGGAGGCCGCGATGTTTGGAAAGCGCCGCCCGTCGGAGGACATGCTCATCGGCGGCGGGATTTGTGAGTTAGCTGCCCCAACGGAAGCGTGCGGGCCCAGCGAGGCACAAATCTCACCGCCTCTTGCGCGTGCCTCCGACGGGCTGCTCCAGCGAACGGGCACGAAGGAAGCGAGGGGCTGCCCGTGCCCCGGGAGCCGGCGTATGCCGACAAGCGCAGCCAGGATGGCGAAGCGAAGTCGGCATCCGAGTGAGCGGATGCCACGACGGCATCCGCGAACGTCCGGCGACGGGGTACGGGCAGTCCCTCGCCAGCCGTAAAACCACGGCTACTCGAAATAGATGAACGAGTGGTCGCCGGTGTAGCCCGTGTGGGCGAACCACCACTCCCAGGCCTGCGGCGAGCAGAACATCTGGCAGGTGAACTGCCAGTAGAGGAGGTTCACCTTCTCCTCCTCGGTCCGCCACGATTCCACGCAGAGATACTTGTGCCGCCGGCCCACCCGCTCCATCTCCTTGAGGGCGTCGTAGAGGTCGAAGCACTCGAGGTTGTGGAGCGTGTTGATCGAGATCACGAGGTCGAAGCTCTTGTCCTCGAAGGGGAGCTTCGCGGCGTTCGCGTGCCTGAGGAACGGCCTCACCTCCTCCTTGGCGTGCTCGAGGGCGTAGGTCGAGACATCGATGCCCGCCACCTCGACGCCCGGCACGGCCTGGGTGAAGTCGTAGAGCAGAAAACCCTTTCCGCAGCCGACGTCGAGAATCCGGTCGCCAGGCTTGATGCCATAGTGGGCCACCATGGCGTCGGCCACCTTCCGCCAGCGGCCGTCGTAGGAGTAGCCGCCATAGCCGGTCTTGCGGTCGCCGTCCCAGTAGTCCTTGCCCCACTGCTTGGCGAGCTTCGCCGCCTCGGCCTTGGGAAACTCGGTCACCCGGGCGACGTAATCCCGCTTCGTGCTCTTGTGGACGACGGACAGAAAATCGACGTAGGCCATGGTTCGGCTCCAGAGCGGGTCAGGCGTCCATGCGATCGAGGGCCGCGGCGACCTTCACGAGCTGGGCGGCGCGGCGGGCTTCCCGGTCGGCACCGGCGCCCGCGAACGTGCGGCGGCCGTCGGCCGGCAGGAACTCGTTGAGCATGATACAGCACCACTTGAGCTCGTAGACCGGCAGGAGGAGATCGACGCGGCGACGGAATGCCGAGGGCCTCTCCCAGATATCGGCGAGCGACGCGACGAACACCGGCAGGTACTCCCGCGGCACGGGCACCGCGGGCTGGCAGAAGAAGTCGCAGGCCATCTTCGCGGGATCGTCGTGGCCGGCGTACTCGAAGTCGAGAAACCGCAGGCGACCGTCGGCGGCGAGGATCGCATTGTGGAAGCCGAAGTCGGACGGGCTCAGGCAGCGGTCGCCGGCGGCGAGCGGCTCGTCCGCGGCCGTGCCGCTCGCTGCCAGCACCGACTCGCAAACGCAGCGCCACGCCGGCGCGATGCGGCGGCCGACGAGGTCGGCGGCCTCCCGGCCGAGCGGCGAGGTGGAGTCGATCGCGCCGAGGCGGGCGACGCGGCGTTCGACGCACGCCACGTGGGCCGCGATCGAGAAGCAGGCCTCGGATGCCTCCGGCAGTTCGGCCGCCCGCGGATCGCCGCGATGCTCGTTGACTCCGCGGAAGAACGACGCCGCCTCGGCGACGTGTGCCGCCGTCACCTCGCCGGCCGCGAGCTTCCGTCCGGCGACGAACTCGTAGACGGCCATGCCGGCCTCCGGGTCGCTCGCCAGCGGCCGCGGCAGGGCCCTCGTACCGCTCTCCCAGGCGAATGAACTGAAGCCGAAGTCGGCCCGCAGACGGTCACGGGGATCGTCGGGATGGCGGAAGTAGGCCTTGAGCAGCACGGGACCGGCGGACGAATCGACGCGAACCACGCGATTGTTGCCGCCGCCGGTGATCGGCTCGAGCCGAAACGGCGACGGCACACCGGCCGACCGGAGCACTGCTGCCGCCCGGGTGGCGACCTCCGCCACGTCAGCTGCGCTCGACGCGTCGCTCACGGCCGTGCCTCCGCGAGGAGCCGTTCCACGTCGGCCCACGACGCGGCCCGCTCGACGCCTGCGGGCGGCTCGTGAAGCCGGCCCGGATCGAAGAGGATTCGCCGCACGTTTCCGGGAAACCGCGGATCGGCGAGGAGTTCCGGGAGGTCGTCGATGAACGTCGTGCAGCCCACGGCCGCGATCCGCGCGAGCTTCGCCTCCTTCGTCTCCTCGAAGAACACGCGGCTTTCGGGGAGGCCGATGTGGTCCGCGTCGTGAAAGCCGTGCCGGGCAAGAAAGTCGCGGGCCGCCGCGTGGAGGTCGTGCCGCTCGCCGAGATACGGAAACCGCGTGCGGTGACTGACGATTGCGACCGGCGTGCGAGCCGCGCGGCAGCGGGCGAAGAACGCCGCCGCGCCGGGAAACAGCGCTGCGTCCATCATCCGTGGGCCGTAGATGATCCCCTGCAGTTCGGTCCAGCGATCCTCCTGGCCGATCGACCGCAGGTGATCGCGGACGGCGGTCTTCGACGTGGCGGCCTCGGGCGGCACGAGGCCGAGATCGAGGGCCACGCGGCCGAACACGTCGTCGTAGCGGACGATCGTGTTGTCGAAGTCGACGCCGATCACCGGGCCGCCCCGAGCCGCATGAGGATCATCGCGGCCACGGCAGGCCCCGTGAGCCCGCACCGCTCCCGCATCCACTGCTGGCTTCCTGCCTCCGAGATGAAGGCGTCGGGCGTGCCGCAGGCGACGAGTGGCGGGTGCGGCCCGTCGCGGCGGGCGAGCCACTCGGCCACCGCCGACCCGAGGCCCCCGATCACGCTGTGCTCTTCGACCACGGCCACCGCGCGGAAGCGCCGGAAGGCGTCGGCGAGGAGGGCCTCGTCGAGGGGCTTCACGGTGTGCATGCTGACGACGCGGGCCGAGAGCCCCTTCGCCTCGAGCTCCTTCGCGGCGGCCAGTGCCACCGACGTCATCGTTCCCATGCCGAGCAGGCAGACGTCGCTCCCCTCCCGCATCACGATCCCCTTGCCGACCTCGAACACCGGCGGCGTGTCGTGCACCGTGGGCTCCCCCTTCTTGCCGAGCCTGATGTAGGCAGGGCCGGGGAGTTTCAGGGCCGCCTCGATCGCCGGCCGCACCTCGGCCGAATCGGCTGGGCAGAGCACGGTGAGGTTCGGAAAGCAGCGGAGGATGCCGACGTCCTCGCAGGAGTGATGCGTGGGTCCGAGCGATGCGTAGGAGAGGCCGCTGCCGGTGCCGACGATCACCACCGGCACGTCGTGGTAGCAGATGTCGACGCGGATCTGCTCGATCACGCGGGTCGTGGCGAAGGGCGTGATCGTGTACGTGAAGGGGCGGAGGCCCGAGAGCGCGAGGCCGGCCGCCATGCCGGTCATGTTCGCCTCGGCAACGCCGCAGTTGTAGAAGCGGTCGGGGCAGCGGTCGCGGTACTTGTCGAACAGCCGGTTGCCGATGTCGCCCGAGAGGAGGACGATCCGCTCGTCGGTGGCGGCCAGATCGGTGATCGCCGCGGCAAAGGCGTTTCTCATGCGGGCACCTCCGGCAGGCCGAGTTCGACGCGGGCCTTCCGCACCTCGTCGGCGGTGGGAATCCGGTAGTGCCAGTTGTTGTCGTCCTCCATGAACGACACCCCCTTGCCCTTCACCGTGTGGGCCACGATCACCCGCGGCCGGCCCGAGCCGTCGGGCTCGCGGGAGACGGCCGCGAGCACGGCCCCCGTGTCGTGGCCATCGACCTCCACGGCATCCCAGCCGAAGGCCCGCCACTTCTCGGCGAGCGGGGCGAGCGCCATGATCTCGTCGCTGCGGCCCGTCGCCTGCCATTTGTTGTAGTCGATCATCACGATCACGCTGTCGAGCTTCTGGGCCGGGGCGAACATCGCCGCCTCCCAGACCGAGCCCTCCTCGCACTCGCCGTCGCTCATCAGGACGAACTGCCGCGCTGGCCGCTTCTGGATCCGCGCGGCGAGCGCCATGCCCAGGGCGATTGGCAGGCCGTGGCCGAGCGAGCCCGTCGCCGCCTCGACGCCCGGCACGCACTGGAGGCCCGGATGCTCCGGCAGCGCCCCGCCGTCGGTGTCGTACGTGTCGAGCAGCGCCGGGTCGAAGAAGCCGCGTTCGGCGAGCGTCGCGTAGAGCGCCGTGGCGGCATGCCCCTTCGAGAGGATGAACCGGTCGCGGTTCGGATCGAGCGGATGCTTTGGGTCGATCCGCAGCGGTCCCCAGTACGTGGCCACCAGCAACTCGATGCAGGAGAGCGAGGAGCCGAGGTGCGGCGTCTCGGCCGCGTGCGACATCTCGATCACCCGGCCGCGGAGCCGGGCGGCGATCGCGGCGAGGTTCGGAGCATTCGTCATGGCAGGTGCGGAAAAAAGGGAAAAAGGTGGCAGGCACCATTTGTCAGAAGACCCCGGCCCTTGGCC
>CAIKWU010000540.1 GCA_903831155.1 uncultured Planctomycetaceae bacterium
CCGCGGTTCGCCTTCGAGAAGTTCCCGGAGGCCGACAGCCGGCTGACCACGCAGATGAAGAGCGTGGGCGAGACGATGGCGATCGGCCGGACGTTCAAGGAGGCCTTTCAGAAGGCGCTCCGCGGCCTCGAGGTGGGCTCCTTCGGTTTTGGCTGCGACGGCAAGGACCTCTGGGGCACCCCCGCCGAACCGTCGATCGACGACATCCGGGCGAGGATCGCCACGCCCGATCCCGATCGCGTCTGGTATCTCCGCTACGCGATCAGGGCCGGGCTCACCGTCGACGAGATTCACGAGAGCACCGCGATCGACCGCTGGTTCCTCGACCAGCTGCAGCAGATCGTCGAGATCGAGAGCCTGCTGCGGACGCTCGGCAGCCTCGCCGCCATCGACGACGGCACGCTGCGGATGGCCAAGCAGGCGGGATTCTCCGACCGCCAGTTGGCGACGCTCCTCGGCTGCTCCGAACTCGAGGTGCGGGCCGAGCGGAAGCGTCGCGGGGTCGTGGCCACCTACAAGGCTGTCGACACCTGTGCCGCCGAGTTCGAGGCCCAGACGCCCTACTACTACTCGACCTGGGAGGACGAGGACGAGACGCGGCCCAAGGAGCCTGGCCGGAAGCGGGTGATGATCCTCGGGGGCGGACCCAACCGGATCGGGCAGGGGATCGAGTTCGACTACTGCTGCTGCCATGCCAGCTTCGCGCTTCGCGAGATGGGCATCGAGAGCGTGATGGTCAACTCGAACCCCGAGACCGTGAGCACCGACTACGACACGAGCGACATGCTCTTCTTCGAGCCGCTCACCTGCGAGGACGTGCTCAACATCGCCGACCGGATCGACCCCGACGGCGTGATCGTGCAACTCGGGGGCCAGACGCCGCTCAACCTCGCGCGGGCCCTCGACGCTGCCGGCCTGCCGATCATCGGCACCACGGTCGACACCATCGAGATGGCGGAGGACCGGGAGAAGTTCCGCGACCTGCTCGATCGGCTCGGCCTCAAGCAGCCCGACAGTGGCATCGCGCGGACGCTCGAGCAGGCCCGCCGCGAGGTGGCCCGGATCGGCTATCCGAGCCTCGTGCGGCCCAGCTTCGTGCTCGGCGGCCGGGCGATGGAGATCTGCTACGACCAGGCGCAGTTCGAGCGGTACGTGGCCGAGGCCTTCGCCGTGGCCCAGGGGCAGCCGGTGCTGATCGACCGGTTTCTCGAGGACGCCATCGAGGTCGACGTCGATTGCATCGCCGACGGCAGGGACGTGATCGTGGCCGGCGTGATGGAGCACATCGAGGAGGCCGGTGTCCACTCCGGCGACTCCGCCTGCTGCATTCCGCCCCACAGCCTCTCTCCCGCGATGATCGCCGAGATCAAGGCCGCGGCCACGGGGCTGGCAAAGAGCCTCGGCGTGATCGGCCTGATGAACGTGCAGTTCGCCGTGAAGAAGGAGGCCGGCGAAGACGGCACCAGCGGCCAGTCGCTCTACGTGATCGAGGTCAACCCGCGGGCCAGCCGCACGGTGCCGTTCGTGGCCAAGGCCACGGGGCTGCCGGTGGCGAAGGTGGCCGTGAAGGTGATGGCGGGAAAGAGCCTCGCGGAGCAGGGGATTGTCGCCGATCCCGTGCCGGCCCACGTGAGCGTGAAGGAGAGCGTGTTTCCGTTCGTGAAGTTTGCCGGCGTGGACATCGCGCTCGGGCCCGAGATGCGAAGCACGGGCGAGGTGATGGGCGTGAGCGAGACCTTTGCGATCGCCTTCGCCAAGAGCCAGATCGCCGCCGGCATCCTGCTTCCGGAGAAGGGACGCATCTTTCTGAGCGTGGCCAGCGCCCAGGCCAAGGAGTCGATGAAGGGGCTCGCGCGGCGGCTCATCGATCTGGGCTTCGAGCTGATCGCCACCTCGGGCACCGCCCGGGAGCTGACTGCCGCCGGCATCCAGGTGGAGGTGGTGAAGAAGCTGCAGGAGGGCCATCCCAACCTGATCGACCATCTGATCGACGGTCGCGTGCAGCTGATCTTCAACACGCCCCGCGGCAAGGGCGCCCGGACCGACGAGGGCCGGATCCGCGCCGCGAGCGTGCTCTACGGCGTGCCCTGCATCACCACGCTGCCGGCCGCCGAGGCCTGCGTGCGGGCCATGGAGGGGATGCGGAAGGCGCCGCTCTCAGTGCAGCCGATCCAGGACCGGTTTTCCGAGTCGGTTGCCGCCGGTCGCTGAGCACGCGTGGGCTCGGGGCTGCCCGTGCCCGTCGCCGGACGTTCGGGCGGGCTCGGGATTGCCCATGCC
>CAIKWU010000541.1 GCA_903831155.1 uncultured Planctomycetaceae bacterium
CTTCCGCACGTCGTCGAGCCAGGCCTCGCCGACAGGCACATCCTTGCTCTGGCAGTAGTGATCCCAGACGGCCCCGAACGGCAGGCTCTTCGCCTCCTCCTGGATCGCAAGCCGGGCCGTGAGGTCGCCCTCCTTCTCGGCCTTTCGGATCGCCGGCGGCTCGAGCATCGCGACGAGGAGGGCCCGCAGCATGTTCCGCGTGCCGATCGCCCAGGCGGCGATCCGGTTGATGCTGGCGTCGAAGTAGTCGAGACCAATGTGCACCCGTGCCGGGTCGCCGCAGGCCACGATCTCGCGGGCGATCGCGAGCAGGTCGTCGGTGAGCGTGACGACGTGGTCCGAATCCCAGCGGACGCCGCGGCTCACGTGCAGCAGGATCTCGGGAAGATACACGAGCACGCTCGAGATCTTGTCGGAGATGCTCTCGGTGGGGTGGTAGTGGCCGGCGTCGAGGCAGAGCAGCTTCTTCCGGGTGATGCAGTAGCCGAGGTAGAACTCGCCCGATCCGACCGTGCAGCTCTCGCTGCCGATCCCGAAGAGCTTGGGCTCGACGGCGTCGAGGTTGTGCTTCGGCGAGAGTGGTTTCTCGAACACGGCGTCGAGCGACTCGGCGAGCCGTTCGCGGGGCGCGAGCCGGTCGGCCGGCGTGTCCTTGAAGCCGTCCGGTATTCAGACGTTGGTCACGCAGGGCGTGCCGAGGGCCTTCCCCATCGCGGCGCCGATCTCCCGTGACCGGCGACAGTGCTCAACCCAGAACTTCCGGATGCCGCGGTCGGCATGCGAGAGCGTGAAGCCGTCGGCGGCCTTGGGGTGGGAGAAGCAGGTGGGATTGAAGTCGAGACCCACGCCGCGGCTCTTGGCCCAGGCTATCCAGTTGGCGAAGTGCGAGGCGTCGATCTGGTCGCGATCGACCTTCGTGCCGCCGAACTCGCCGTAGAAGGCATGGAGGTTGAGCCGGTGCTTTCCTGGAATCACCGCCAGCGCGGCGTCGAGGTCGCTGCGAAGCTCGTCCGGCGTGCGGGCCCGGCCGGGATAGTTGCCGGTCACGGCAAGGCCGCCACCGACTGCGCCCCCCTGGTTCTCGAACCCGCCGACGTCGTCACCCTGCCAGCAGTGGAGCGAGACCGGGATCTTCGCGAGGGCGGCGCAGGCCTTGTCGGCGTTCACGCCGACGGACTCATAGCGCTCGCGGGCGAGTTTGTAGGCGGCGTCGATCTGCTTGGCGGTGGGCATGCTGTCTCGCTTGCGTGGTCGAGGGTGGCCTGGAGCCGGGATCCGAACCGCCGCAGCCGTTCGACTCGCCCGCCCCGTGAGCCGGGCCACGATTCTGCACTGCGTGCGAAAAAAAGCCAACCAAGGAGGCACGCGCCGGATCCGCATCCCCCTGGAGGCATCACCGCAGTCCGTCGACTGGGTGACGGAAAACGTCCAGAACGCTAGTTGCCGCGTCCGAGATGCGGCTCCGCAGGCGGGACCACCCTGCAAACCGACTCCGCCTTGGCCGTCTGATCCCCCGGCAGGCAGAGGTAGCCGATGACGTTGCTATCGACGACGATCATCACCGCCCCTCACGCGTCTATTGGGAAAAGCCCAACGCCGTGAGGCGTGGGGCGAATCGCTCCAAGATGCAGTGTCCAGCGTGGCCCGCCCGTGGCCTCACGGCCGGTCGGCTTTCACGCTCCCCGCACTCGAGCGAGAGGCTCAAGTGGGATCCGTATGACACCTCGTCGGGGACGGTCTTGAGGGTCAGATTCGTCGGCATGGAACCACCTCCGGAGCGGTTCCACTGTGGTTGCACAAAAGTTCTTCGTCACTCCGACCGCGGTCACTCGTCCGGCAGCCGCGCCAGCACCCTAAGCGGGCCGCCGCTGCCGCCGGCGATCTTCATCGGCAGCGCCACCACGAAGCATCCCTCCTCCGGCAGCTTCTCGAGGCCGGCGAGGTTCTCGAAGATCGGCGTGTTCGCCTTGCACAGCGCCACATGCGATCCGAAGAGCGAAGAGGGCCCGTGGTCGATGCTCGCCGTGTCGATCCCCACGGCCTTCACGCGGCGGTGATCCACCAGCCACTTCGCTCCGTCGGGCGAAAGCCCAGGAAACCGCAGCAGCGGCACCGCCTCAGGCCCCTTCACATCGGTGCCGAGATACGCGGCACGGTCGCCCCACCGCTTCGACCAGCCCGTTCGCAGGAGCACGATCACGTCGACGAGCTGCCGGCCGTGCGCTTGCTCCCAGGCCACGAAGTCGTCGGCCGTCACCTCGTAGACGGGATTCGCTCCGCACTTCGCCCGCACGTCGATCACCGCGGCCTCGCCGACCAACCGCTCGGGCTCGATCTCGTCGGCCGTGTGCATGCCCTCGGCGAAGTGCCGCGGCGCGTCGAGATGCGTGCCGCCGTGCTCCGCCGTGGCGAAGCGGTTGGCGGCGTAGTAATAGCCCTTCGGATTCGGCCCGTTGTTGCCCGGCTGGAACTGGAATCCCTTCTCCGTGGGCCAGTAGATCGTGGCCGCGTCGAAGGCGTGCGTGAGATCGAGCCAGGTGCCGGCCGCGAAGCGGGCGGCGGCCGAGGCCTCGGGCTGCGGATCCACGACACCAGCTCCGGCGCTGGCAGCCTCCACAGCCTCGGCTTCGGCCGACTCCCGCGGCGGGGCTACCGTGGCCTGGGCAAGCACGAGCGCCGCGAGGCCGCTCACTCCCGCTGCCGCGGCGAACGAACGCATCGCCATCGCGGTCACCCCGGATCGGAGTCGGAGCCACCACCGGGGGGCGAGCCTGCCGGCACGCCGGCGGCCGGCGCCTTCGCGTTGGCCCCCGCAGCCCCCTTCTCCGCGCCGGCCTTGTCGTCCACCCGCACGAGCATCATCTGCTCGACCTTGCCCCCGTCGCGGTGGACGAGGATCGTGGTCTGCTGCTGGGTGAGGTTCGAGATCCCGGCCTCGTAGACCGGCGTCTTCTTGTCGCCGATCGTCCACGCGGCCCGCTGCGACTTCTTGTCGACCTTGCCGGTGATGTTCATCGTGGAGTCGCTCACGGCGTCGTAATACGTGCCGCGGAGCAGCCCCGCCTTGTCGATCGCCAGGCTCATGAACGTGCTGGGGTTGGTCTCCTCGGAGCGGGCCAGGGCGAACACGCCGAGTGGCCGCCACTGGTCGTCTTTGGCGATCGTGGCGTCGGGGCCGCCCGCCGACGCGATCGTCGCCGCCTGCTGCGCGTATTCCTCGGCGCTGCCGACCCGCTGCCCCTGCACATACACGCCGTCGTCCTGATAGCACACGGTCGTGCCGTAGTTGTAGGACACCGGAGCCGATCCGTAGCCGCCCCAGCCGGCCAGTTCGCCCCAGGCGAGGCCCATCATCAGCCCGGCGCCCATGCCCCAGCCCCAGCCGCCCCACCAGCCGCCCGGCCACCAGTTGTTGAAGTGGTTGCCGTACCAGCCGCGGCCGCCGTACCAGCCGCCGTTGTAGAAGTTGTTGCGGATCATGCCGCCCCGGTCGGCGAGCGCGCCGGCCGAGTAGGGCCTCACGACACCGCGACCGAGGGCGTCGCGACCGATCCCCTGGCCGGCGATCCGCTGGAAGTCGGCCCGTGACAGCTCGCCCGCGCCGGCGAAGTGGCTGCCGGCGAAGTCTCGCGCCGCGCCGCCGTCGAGTGGCCGCCCGCCATCCAGACGCCCGCCGCCATCGAGGGCACGGCCCCCGTCGAGTCGGGCACCATCGAGGCCTCGATCGCCGCCGAGATCCCTGGCGCCGCCAAGGTCGCGTGCACCGCCCAAGTCACCACCGCGGAAGTCGCCGCCACCGAAGTCGCGACCGCCGCCAAAATCACCGCCGCGGAAATCGCCGCCCCCAAAGTCGCGACCAGCGCCGCCAGCGAAGCCCCCACCGCCGAAGTCACGGCCGCCGCCACCAAACCCGCCGCCACCGCCACCGCCACCGTGAAAACCACCGCCGCCGTGCCCACCGCCACCGCCATGAGCCCAGGCGACCGTCGGCGCCGCCACCTGGCATGCCATCGCGCAGGCCGCCATCACCACACCGAATCGCCCAGCGGGCTTCGTCAACCGATGCATGAATCTCCTCCGAAAACGTGGTTCGTGAGCGGTGCCAGGGTCAGCGAATCTTCTTGAACTGCATGGGCGCGGCGTCGGGCAGCCCCACGCCGTCGATCGTGCGCTCGATCATGTGGGTCGTCGCCTTTCCTTCGCCCGACGGCGAGATCACCTGCACCCACGTGGCCCTGCGCCCGCGGACGGCGTCGGACGGCGTGCCCGACATCACCTTCTCGAACGAGGTGCCGTCGAACTCGAAGTAGCCCTCGGCCCGGGCGCCGGTCGAATCGAACACCCAGGCCCGGATCAATCCGGCGTCGCGATCGGCGTGGATCACCTCCATCGCCTCGATGCCCTGCGGCAGGAGGCTCGCCTTGCCGGGCTTGGGCGTGATCTTCGTCCGGCCCACGATGCAGTAGCCGCCGAGGGCCTTTTCGTAGGTGATCTGGATCGTGGCCCGATCGGCCACCTCGGCCTGCCAGGTGCCGATCAGCCAATCGAGATCGTCGAGGGCCGCCACATGGGCCGGCGTCACCCGCGATTCCGCGAGCCGCCACGTCGTGCCCTCCCGCACCCGCAGGGCGGTGAATGTCGATTCCAATGGCGCTTCCCCGGGCTTCCGCGTGAACCGCATCACCCCCGACACCCGGGCGATCGGCTCGGCCACAGGCTCGACGCCGCGAACCTCGATGGCGAGCGACGCCTCGGGATGCCGCTCCCGCCAGGCCTTGATCGATTCCACGATC
>CAIKWU010000542.1 GCA_903831155.1 uncultured Planctomycetaceae bacterium
ATCCAGCCGATGCCGACCCGAGCGACGGGCTCGACCCGGCCGTGTTTGCCTACGGGCTCAATCCCGCGACCGGCGTGCGCGAGGCCTTTGCCAGGGCGGCGCTCGCCGCGGAGCTGCCGATCTACGTCGTCGGCATGGAACACCTCGGCCGGATCGAACTGGCCGGCTCGCTCGATACTGGCGCCACGCCCCCGTTCGACGTGACGTTCCACTACGAGCCCGACCGGAACGGCGAGGGCACGGCCTACTACGACAGCCTCGCCGACATCCTTGCCGACGCGGTATTCAATCCCTCCGTCTGGTTCGACCTGATCTGCGACTTCACGACCAATCTCACCAACGGCCTCGCGGCCGACTACCTCGGTCGGCTGCCGTTCCTCGGCGGCATCGACTTTTACGAGACGGCCAGCGACGGCACCCGGCAGCCGCGGTTCACATTCTTCAAGGACATCTGCGCCGCGCTCGACGGCGTGGACGTGTCGTCGCCGTCAAGCTTTCTCGCCACCGTGCAGACCGCGTTCGAGACCATCTTCGGCGATCCGCCTACAAACACGGTCACGCCACGGTTCCTGGATGATGCAGGCAATCCCACGACCCCCGCCGACTGGTCCGACCTCGGGCCGACCGGCTCCGTAATCCTCGATCTCGACCTTACCGGCACCACGACGATCGCGATCGGCGAAGGGGATCTCGACATCGGCCTCGACGCGCTTGGCATCGAGGCCCGCGTCGGTGCCGACCTCGACCTCTCGTTCGCGCTCGACATCGGCCTCGGCTTCAGCATGGCCCGCGGGCTCTTCGTCGAGGCCCTCGACGCGGCCGACGCGGCGGAACTGGTCCTGGAAGCCGCCCTCTCGCTCACGGGTGGCACCGGTTTCGGCATCGATCTCGGCCCGATCACGTTCGCCGCGAAGGACGCCCGCACCGATCCCGAACTCACCGCCACGCTGCCGCTCGACATCGGCACTGGCACGCGGTTCTACGCGACCGACCTGCCGGCGCTCGTGACAAATGCGACCGTGCTCGCCTCGGGCGGCACGGGCGTCGAGGCCAATCTGGCCTTCGATCTTTCGGCTGACGTCTTCGGGGCCAAGGCAGATCCACTTGACCCGCATGGTATCGGCTTCGGAGCCACGCTCGCGGTCGGCTATTCGCGGGGCGGCGTGGCCGATGGCGGGCCGATCGCGTTCTCCGAACTGGTCACGGCCGGCGGCCTCGATACCGACAATCTCTACTTCACGCTCACCGACGTCGGCATCGATCTCGGTGGCCTGCTCTCGGGTCCGGTGCTCGAACTGATGACGAAGATCAGCGAAGCGCTCGAGCCCGTGCAGCCGATCGTGGAGTTGCTCACCGCGGAGGTGCCGCTCGTATCGCAGCTCAGCGAGGATTTTCTCCGCAGCGGGCCGGTGACGTTCCTCGAACTGATAAGGGTCTGGGACAGCCGAAAAGCCGAGAAGGCCGAACAATTTCTCACCGCGGTCACGGCGGTCACGTCGTTCATCGGTAGCCTCGGCGGCATCGGCTCCACCGGCCGCGTCCCGCTCGGTAGTCTGACCGCAAAGGCCGGGTCGCTCGCATCGCTCGTTTCAGACAGACCGGCCACCGCGGATGCGTTCGAAAGAGCCCCGTCGGCCACGACGGCCGCGGCCACCAGCGCGGACGACGACAGGACGGCGCTCGAAGCGGCCGGCATCGAGTTCCCGATCCTCGACGGCACGGTCGAATCGATCTTCGGCCTCCTGTTCGGACGCGACGTCGATCTCGTCACCTGGGACGTTCCCGATCTGGAAGGTGTCGGGTTCGAGTACACATCACCCCTGATCCCGATCTTCCCACCGCTCTATGCCACCCTGTTCGGATCGGTGGAGTTCGGCACCAATTTCGATGTCGGGTACGACACCCGCGGCATCCGCCAGGCCCTCGCCGACGACACGGTCCGGCTCGCCCGCGTGGCCAACGGCTTTTATTTCCGCGACACGGTCGATGGCACGTCGGGCACGAACGACCGGGCCGAGGTCACGCTTTCCGCGACGATCGGCGCCGCGGCTGAGCTGAATGTGGCGGTCGCCTCCGCCGGCGTCTCGGGGGCCCTGACCGGCACGCTCGGCGCGAACCTCCGCGATCCCAATGCCGACGGCAAGGTCCATCTCGACGAGTTCGCGCGACTGGCCGCCCAGAGCCTGGAGTGCGTGTTCGACTTCGAGGGGGCGCTCGACGTCTCCCTCGATGCCTATCTGAAGCTCGGCTTCGACACCTACTTCGGCTTCGTCACCCTCTTCAGCGAGTCGCTCAACCTCCTCGATGAGCGGCTCTTCAGCTGGTCGGAGATCAGCTGTCCGCCCGCCACGCCCGAGCTCGCCGAGTGGGTGGCCGACATCAGCACGATCGATTCGTCCCTGCCGTCGCAGCGGGCGCTCGTACTCAACATGGGCCCACGGGCTGGCCGCGTGATGGCGGGCATCGAGGACGGCGAAGAGGAGTTCACGATCGAGCAAGCGGTCGATGAAGCGGGCGGGGAAATCGACGGCTGGATCACCGTCAAGGCCTATGACTCCGAAAAGTCGTTCGACACCGCGGAGTTCGACCTCATCTGGTTCAACGCCGGCCTGGGGGCCGACATCGTGACCTTCACCGCCGATATCGAGATGCCGGTGTGGGGCTCTGGCGGCGACGGTAACGACCAGCTCACCGGTGGCCAGGGCGTGAACACGTTCTTCGGCGGCAAGGGGACCGACAAGCTGGTCGGCGGCGCCGCCGCGGACCGGCTCGAGGGGGGCGACGACCGCGACTTCCTCTATGGGCTGGGGGGCGGCGACACGCTCTGGGGCGATGCGAGCGACCCGCTCTCGGGCGATGCCGGCGACGACCAGATCTACGGCGACGACGACAGCGGCACCGGGCCCGGAGCCGGGCAGGACTTCATCTATGGCGGCCCGGGCGTGGACACGATCTACGCCGGCAACGGCGACGACCGGATCTGGGGCGGTGACAACAAAGACACGATCTTCGGCGGCAACGGGATGGACCGGATCGTGGGCGACGCCGGCAGCGACCAGCTCTACGGCCAGGATGGCGACGACGTCATCTACGGCGACGACGACGGCAGTGACCCTGGGAATGCGATCACGGTCGGCGGATTCGACGTCAACGCCGACAAGATCGAAGGCGGCGCCGGCGTCAACGCGATCTACGGTGGTCCCGGCTTCGACCGCATCTGGGCCAACAGCGAGGAAGCTGGCGCCGCCGCTCCGGCCGCGGCGGTCGGCACGGCGTTCTCGTTCTACGTCTATGGCGGCGACCATAGCGACACGATCTACGGCACGGCGGGTCGGGATTTCATCGACGGCGGCTTCGAGAGCGACGAGATCTATTCCGGCGACGGCGCCGACTA
>CAIKWU010000543.1 GCA_903831155.1 uncultured Planctomycetaceae bacterium
AACTTGCCGCCGGCGAGGAAGTTGGCGGCGTCGATGATGTCAACCTGCCAGTCGAGGTTGGTGTCGCCCGCCGCGGCGAAGGCGAACGTGACGGAGCCGTCGCCGTTGTCGAGCCAGCCCACCGTGCGGTCGCCGCCGCTGGTGGCGGCGACGCTCGAGGTGATGCCGCTGGTGCCGTTCCAACTGCCGTCCCCCATGCCGGTGACGATCGCGCTGACCATGTCGGCGGTGGAGAGACCGGCCGCCACGATGACCATGCCGCTGCCCACGTCGGTGAGGCCACCGGCACTCGCGGCGAGGCCGCCAACGCCGGTCTGGAGATACGGCGTGAGGGTGACGGTGCCGCCGGCGAGCGGCACGATGCTGCTCGACGCGAGTGCCGCCCCGTCGGCGAGCTGCAGCCGTCCCCCCTGCACCGTCGTGGAGCCCGTCAGCGTGTTGGCCTGGTCCACCACCAGCGTGCCTGCCCCGGTCTTCAGAACCGGCGTCGAGCCCGAGAGCAGCGGATAGCCGGCGGCGGTCTGCGTCTGCGTGCCGCTGGCCACATTGATCGTGATCACCGACGGGGCCGCACCGTGCGTGAACACGAGATTCAGGTCATTGCCGCTCTGGGCGATGCTGAACGTGCCCGAGCCATAGCTGTTGGAGAAGCCGCCGGTCCCGTTCGTGGCGGTTGTCACGATTTGGAACTTCGTCGCGTCGAAGCCGGCGATGCCGCCGGTCGCCGTAGCGATCTTCCAGGTGTAGTCCAGCGACGGGTTGAAGTTGGCCGCATTGCCGTTGACATCCGGCCCGGTTCCCGAGAGCGTCCAGAGGTTGATCTTGAACGGATCGGCCGAGGTCGAATCGATCGACAGCGAGCCGCTCACGGTCACGAGATCCCACGCAGTGGTGGCCCCGGCGGTGCCGGTGGCACTGAGCATCTGCCAGTTGTAGTTGGCGCCGCTCGTGAACGAGAGTGACTGGCTGAACGTCAGGTTGCCGGGGCTCGCGCCCGGCGAGAGCGTCGCGCCCGAGGCCAGCGTTGTGAGGCCGCCGATCGTGCCGGTGCCGCCGAGGGTGGCGCCGGAGGCCACCGAAACGGCTCCGGTGGCCGCTGACTGGTCGCCGTTGATGAGCAGGGCGCCTGCCGACACCGTGGTGGTGCCCGTGTAGCTGTTTGCACCGCTCAGCACCCACGAGCCGGCGCCCGTCTTGGTGACGGAAAGCACGTCGTTGACCGCATCGGTGCCGTTCGTGAGTTGGCTGGCGACCGTGTTCTTACCGGTTCCGGCGCCGCCCAGGGTCAGCAATCGGGCTCCGGCGCCGGAGAGCAGGTTGGCCCCACCGGCACTGCCGAAGGTCACCCCGCCGACACCGGTCGATTCCAGCGTGGCACCACCGGCTCCGATCGTGAAAAGTCGGTCCGTGGACGAGTTTGCCGCCCCGGTATGACGCAGCACGCCACCATCGATGACGAGATTGGAGGCTGCTGAGGACGAGGTGCCGAGCGTGCTGCTGGCCCCGGCATTCGCGACCTGGCTGACCGCGAGCGTGCTCGCGAAGGTGATGGCCGAGGTGCCGGTGTAGGAGTTGCCGCTTCGGGTCGTAATGCCGTTTTGAGCCGTCAGCATCCTGGCGCCCTGGATCGTGGTGACGCCCGAGTAGCTCTGGTTGCCAGAAAGGATGACGGTGCCGCCGTTCTTATAGCCCACGTTGTTGGCGCCGGTGCTGGCGTTACCGCCCAATGTGAGCGTGCCGCAGAGGCCGCCCCAGTTGTAGCCCGCGGTTCCGGGGGTCACGACGCCGGTGTAGGTCATATCGCCATCGCCGACCACGCTCATTCCCGCAGCGGTGGCGAGCGAGCCCGTGCTGCTGAAGTCGAGGTTGGCAGCGGCATCCGACTGCGGCAGCGCGAGGAAGCCGGTCGAAGCAGACGCCAGCTTCGAGGCGAACGTGGCGAAGCCAGCATCGGCGGTGCCGGGAGCATACGACACGCCGCCGGCGTCCGTGGCCAGGATGCCGGACGTGGTGCCAAACGAGCCATTGGTGCCGAACACGAGCAGGCCGCCGGCCGCGGTGATGCTGCCGGAGATGGTGTTGAGCGCGTTGTTCAGCTCCAATCGCCCGGTGCCCCGCTTGATGAAGCTGCTCGTCGTCGTCGCGTCGAAGGCCGGATCGATGGCGTTGACGACCGACCCCGAGACGATGGTGGTTCCAGGGCCGTCGATCGTGAAGATCCGGCCGACGTTGTCGCTGGCCGAGGTGATCGCGATCGCAGGCGAAGCCGTGCCGCCCGCGAGTGTGAGCCGCTTGCCGGTGGGCAGCGCGTTGCCAAACGCGCGATTGTTGTTGGACTGGGAGAGCGTGGCGTTGATCGTGAGCGAATACGAACCCGTGACGGCGATGGGGTTGCCCATCTGGAGCCGGGTGTTGTTGAGCACGCGGGCGTCGTTGTCGGAGCGGAGTTCGGCGCCCCAAAGCTGAACATTGTTGTTCGCCATGGTCACCTGGCCCTTGCCGAGCGCGTCGTCGGCGGCAAGCAGATAGCCCTGGCGGTTGATGGTGACGCCTGCGGTGCTGGTCTGAGACTGCATCAGGACATAGGTGGCGCCCGGGTTGGCGTTGATGGCTCCAAGAGCCAGCGAAGCGCCGGTGGCGCCGGTGTTGTTCCACTGGGCGTTGATCGCGGTCGTGAGCGATGACGTGCCGGAGGTGTCGCGAAGGACGTTGAGTTGGAGCTGGTAGCCCGTGGCGGGAGCGAGCACGTCGTACAGTTGGATCATCGATGATGAGCCGGAGCCGATGGTGAAGACCTGGCCGCCCGTCATGTAGTTGGTGATCGCCCTGGCGCCACCCGTCATGCCCAGGTTACCGGCGAAGGTGATGTCGCGGGTGGCGGTCGCGGGGAGGTCGAGCGCGTCGCCGAGCACGACGGGGGCGGAAATCCTGTTGACAACGCCGGCGACGCCGCCGCTCGTGATCGTGGCGTTGGCGGCGTTACTGTTGAGAATCAGATTGCCGCCTGTGCTCGAGATATCGGTCGTGACCGGACTGGCGGCGCCACCGATCGTGATGGCGCCCACCGTCACGTCGGTGGCGCCGAT
>CAIKWU010000544.1 GCA_903831155.1 uncultured Planctomycetaceae bacterium
ACGACTTCGCGGTCCGGCAGATCAACTACATGCTGGGCGACAATCCGCAGGGGCGGAGCTACGTGGTCGGCTTCGGCACCAATCCGCCGCTGAATCCGCATCATCGCGGTGCCAGCGGCGTGTACGACGGCAACGTCAACGCGGTCTACAACAATCGCCACATCCTCTACGGGGCGCTCGTGGGCGGCCCGCAGACCGCCAGCGACAGCGACTACGTCGATTCGCGGAGCAACTACATCTGCAACGAGGTGGCCCTCGACTACAACGCGGCTTTCCAGGGCGCCGTGGCGAGGCTCTCCACAGAGTTTGGCGGCAAGGTGGTGGCCACCATGCCGCCGGCCGAGACGCCGACCAACGAGTTCTTCGTGCAGGCGGCGGTGAATACGGTAGGCAGCGGCTTCACCGAGATCAGGGCGCTGATCAACAACCAGTCGGCCTGGCCGGCGCGGATCTCGAAGAATCTCTCGTTTCGTTACTTCATCGACATCTCGGAGGTGAAGGCGGCGGGCTACACGGCCGCCGACGTGCAGGTGACCAGCAACTACACGCAGGGGGGCATCGTCAGCGGCCTGCAGGCATGGGATACGGCCAAGGGCATCTATGTGGTCACGGTCGACTTCGCCGGCACCGCGATTGGCCCGGGCACGGGCAGCTCCTCCTGGCGGGAGGCGCAGTTCCGCGTGGGCCTGAGGAGCGGGTTGCCGGCCTCGGCGTGGAGCGCCCTCAACGACTGGTCGTACCAGGGGATTGCGACCGATCGGAGTGCACCGGCCAAGACGGCCTTCATGCCGGTCTACGAACTGGGCAAGGTGCTGTTCGGCCAGGCGCCGACCGGCTCCCTGACGGTCTCACCGTCGCCCACTCCAACTCCCACGCCCACGCCAACACCCACTCCGACACCCACTCCGACACCCACGCCCACCAGTGGTATCGCGGTGACCTATGCGCAGACAACTGGCTGGGGCACGGGCTTCAACGGCGACATCAAGATCAAGAACACCGGCACGACGGCGATCAACGGCTGGACGATGGAGTTCGACATGAAGGCGAACATCGTGAACATCTGGAACGCCGTGATCGTCAGCCACGTCGGCACTCGCTACGTGATCAGAAATGCGTCGTGGAACGGCACGATCGCGGCGGGGGCCGAGATCTCGTTCGGTTTCCAGGCCGACGGCATCGCCGGCGAGTTGCCGTCGAACAAGAAGGTCAACGGCGTGCTGATATCTTAGGCTGGGCGGCGGTTCGCCCTTGGCAGGGACACACCCAACGCCGATACTCGTGCTGGTGTTGGGGGAGTCACCGCCGGCACGTGCTCGACATTGGGAGACACGGCATGCCAGGCAGGACTATCTCGAAGCGGGGCGGGCGATCCGTCCTCGGGGCGGAGCACCTGGAGCCCCGTCGGCTGCTTGCCGTCGACCTGATGGCGACCCTCGGCAACGCTCTCCGGAACGGCGAGATCGTCGGCCCGCTGGCGGTGTCTGCTGTCGTGTCAGCGCCGGCGCGAGCGCCTGCGGCCGCAGCCACGTACAGTGTCATGAACCCGCTCCCTCCGCGCATTCAGTGGAACGCGAACTACGGCTACTGCGGCGAGACTTCGTTCATCACAGCCGGCCTCGCCTACGGCCAGTATCTCTCGCAATACGACGCCCGCGCCATCGCCAGCAACAACGCCTTGCAGAGCCGGAGCAGTTCCCAACTCCTCCTCGGCGTCAATGACGTCGCTGCCGCCAAGGCGATGCACCTTGCTGCAAAACCATTCAACACCGCCGCCAATCCGTCGAGCACCGCTTTTCTCACCTGGGTCAAGTCGAATGTGATCGCCGGCTACCCGGTGGTGATCGGTGTGTTCATGAACCAATCCCGTTTCTATGGAACGACGAACCTGAACGCGGGGGACGCTGAGTACGACCACATCGTGGTCGCCACGGGGATCACATCGACCCGCCCGTTGACCGGCCCGGCGGTCTACTACGCCGACGACATCATCACGTTCAACGACAACGGCCTCTGGACCGGCACGCCGAACGGCCAGCCGCAGAATGTGTTCAGCTGTTCGTTTGGCACGTTTGCGGCAACGCGCCAGCAGGCCAACGCGAAGACGGCGCCGGTGTAGTCCCTGAAGAATGGCCCCGACTACGGAATCGCCATCACCGGCATCATCGATCTCAGCCGGGAGACGGTGCCGGTGCGATTGACCACGAGCGTCAACGCCGAGTCGCCCGCGATCGCCAGCAAGTCCAACACCCGGCCCGCCGCCAAGCCGGTGACGTTGACCATCACGGTGTCGGGTCTCAAGCCCGGTGTCACCTACAACCTCTACCGCTACAGGTCCATGGCCGCGGTGCCCGACTCCACCATCAACGCCAAGGCTGCCAAGGCGGCTCAGAAGTGGACGGTCAAGATCTCTTCCGGTTCGACGTACACCATGACCCAGACCATCAACTCCAACGAGGTGGCCGTCTATCGCGCGGTTCCCGTTGGCGCGCCGTGACGCGGCGAGTGGGCGCTTGCGAACGACAAAGCGACGAGATCATGGGCATGGACGACGGCCGCGACGACCTCCCCGCCGCCGGTGCGATCAGGGTGCGGGAGCTTTCGTTCGCCGAGCCGGGCCTTCCCGATCTCTGGGCCAGACTGCTCGCGGCGAGCGACGTGCGGCCGATCACGCAGACCTTCGCCTTCCAGAAACTCTGGCGGGAAACCTACGAGGTGGAGCAGCTGCTCCTGCTCGCGGCCGAGCGGGACGGCGAGACGGTGGCGATCGCGCCCTTCTTCGCGACCGGGGGCATGGTGTTCTTTCTCGGCGTGGGTGAGGCCGATTACCACGACCTCATCGGCGCCGGCCACGATCCAGACGTCGTCACGGCGCTCGTGAAAGAAGCGATGGAGCGGACCGAAGACTTCGAGGGCTTCAAGCTCCACTTCTTCCCAGAGCAGTCGCGGACGCCCGCGGCGCTCGAGGTCGCCGGGTCCCGGCTCGGCCTCGACCTGCACGAGATGGGCGACATCGTCACGGTGGTGGTCGACCTGGTGGCCGATCCGGTGGCGGTGCGGCGGGCCGTGAGCGGCTCCATGAACAAGCGGGAGGGCGGGTTTCGGCAGCGGGGTGGGATCCGGGTGCAGCCGCTCACGACCGCCGCCGAGGTGCTGCCGCTGCTCCCAGAGTTCTTCGCGATGCACGAGGCTCGGTGGGAGTCGAAGGGGATCGAGAGCAACTACCTTCGGCCCGAGGTGCGGACGTTTCTGGAGCGTTGGGTGGAGGTGTCGGCGGCCCATGGCTGGCTCAAGGCGCTGCGGCTCGAGTGGGAGGGGCGGACGCTGGCGATGGAGTTTTCCTGGGAATACGAATCCAGGCAGTACTGCGGGCAGTGGGCTTTTCCGCTGGCCGACGCGCGGCGGTCGCCGGGGCAGGTGCTGCTGAGGCACTCGGTGCTCCAGGCGCTCGACCGCGGCGTCACGATCTACGACCAGGGCCTCGGCGACCAGGAGTACAAGTTTCACCTGCCGAACCGCACCGTCACGTGCACGACGTGGGGCCTCTTCCCCCGTGACCCCGCGGCGTGACCTGGCCGCAGGCTTTGCGGCAGGTGGCCAGCCGCCCGGGGGAACTGTCCTGAGGCCGGAATCGCCGCGAAAACCACGCCGCCGCCGCGCTGATTGCCCCGGAATGCCACGGCCTCTACCGTTGCCCGCCCCCGGGACGGCGGCCCCGGGTGGGGCAGCTCATGTTCACGCCCGGGGAACCTCGAGGGTTTCTGAAATGACTGCCAAACTGTTCGCCCGTGTGATCGGAATCGTGGCCTGCGTCGTGGCGTTCGCCGCCACGGGCGAGGCCGAGGCCGGCCGGTGCCACCGCCGCGGCGCCTCGTCCTGCTGTCCGCCCCCGTGCTGTGCCCCCGCGCCGATCTGCTGCGAGACGGTGATGGCTCCGAGCTGCTGCGAGCCCGCGTGCGGGACGGTGGCCCACTACGACTCGTGCGGCCGGGTCCATTACCACCGGGTGGGCTGCTGCGAGACGCTGGTGACCTCGACGATCGTGGTGTCGCCGGCTCCCTGCTGCGCGTCGACGGCCGAGCCCGCCGCCGTCGCCAGCGTGGCATCGACGCCGTCGACCAGCGTGGTGAAGACCGTCTCCACGGCCGCCCGCAAGTAGATCCGCGGCTCCGGCTTCGGGCGAACGACTCGCCCGGAGCCCCGGGCCGGAGGCCGCGGTGCCGGGACGGCGCTAGGGCCGCTGCTCGATGCAGTAGAGGCGGCGGTCGGTCCGGATGAGTAGACGGCCGTCGGCGATCGCGGGCGACGCCATCACCATGTCGTCGTCGGCGAGCAGGTTCGTGTGCAGCAGCTCGAACCGCGGACCCGCCCGGATCACGAACGTCTCGCCGTATTCGTTCGCACAGAACACGAGGCCGTTGTAGGCCCAGGGCGAGGCGGTGAAGGCGCGGCCCTCGGGGAGCCGCTCCTTGCGGTAGTGCTGCTTCCCGGTGCGGGCGTCGTAGCAGGCCATCAGGCCGCGGTCGGCGAGCACGTAGAGCTCGTCGCCGTAGACGAGCGTGGTCGGGTTGTAGGGAGCCGCGTCGCGACGGCACCAGGCGACGGCCGCGGTCGCGTCCTCGCCGTCGCGGAGCGTGAGGTCGCCGCTCGCCCCCGGACGGATCGCCCAGATTGGCCGCGTGCGGTCGAGCACGAACCCCGAGCTCACGTAGAGCAGGCCGTGGGCCGAGTAGGGCGTGGCGATCGTGATCGCCGAGCCGCCGGCGAGCTCCCAGAGGAGCGTGCCGTCGAGGGAGTATGACCGTGTCTTCCCGGTGCCGGGCGTGACCAGTTCCGTCCGCTGGCCGTTCTCCCAGACGAAGGGCGTGGACCAGTTGCTCTTCTCGTCGCGCGGCTGCCGCCAGACCTCGCGGCCCGTGCGGGCGTCGAGTGCGGCGACGAACGAGTCGTCCTCGTTGTCGTTGACGACGTAGAGCCGGCCTCCGTGCAGCACCGGCGAGGCGGCCGATCCCCAGCCGCTCCGCATGGCCCGCGGCCGCCAGCGGTGCTCCCAGACACGGTTCCCCTCCATGTCGAGGCAGACGATGCCGATGCCGGCGAAGGGTGCGTAGATTCGCTCACCATCGGTGATCGGAGTCTCTGACGCGTAGCTGTTCTTCACGTGGATCGGCCCCGGCGGCGGGCCGCGGGCGATCACGGTTTCCCAGACGGTCATTCCGGTCGCCGCGTCGAGGCAGGTCACGACCCAGCGGACCTCCCCCTCGGCCACGTCGGGCCGCTCGCCGCCGAAGTAGAGGCCCTTCTTCGCATCCTCGGGAGCGGCCGGCGGCAGCGCCGAGGTCAGGATCACCCGCCCGCCCGTCACGATCGGCGACGCCCAGCCGCGGCCCTCGAGATCCACCTTCCAGCGGACGTTCTTCGTGTCGCTCCAGCGACTCGGCAGTCGCGGGTCATCGGCCGCCACGCCCCGCGCCCCGGGGCCGCGGAAGCGGGGCCAGTCATCAGCCCGGGCCGTGCCGGCGATCACGAGCAGGGCGACCAGCGCGATCCGTCGTGGCGACATCGGCGAGCACTCCTTCGCTCGGTGCCGGCAGGCGGCCTGCCGGAAGCCGGCGAGGCTATCACCGTTGCCTGCGGGGCGCGAAGCCCACTCGGAAGCTTGCTCGCGAGATCGTCGCGGAGCGATGCGGGACCCTCGCGTGGCCCGGGGCTGAGTGCGGGCCTGGGCACGCGGGGAGCCGCGGGGAGCCGCGGGGATTTTCAGCCTGCGATGCGTCGGCGCCGCACTGCAAAGCTGCCGCAGGCCAGGCCGGCGAGGGCCATGATGCAGGTCGCGGGTTCGGGGACGACGGAG
>CAIKWU010000545.1 GCA_903831155.1 uncultured Planctomycetaceae bacterium
GATTCGGTCGATCTCTGGAGTCACCGGCTGGATCGCCTCCACCCGCACGTTGACCTTCGACGCTTGCGGTTTCGTGGCATCGCCCCCGGCACCGCCTCCCATTCCGCCCCAGAGTGCGCGTTCGCGGTTCCGCAGTTCCTCTGGCTTCGCGTTCGCCGGCTGCAGGGCCCGCCACCAGAACCGCAGGTGCCCCCGAATCGTCGGCACACGGATCGTGTCGAGGTGTCGCTCGTCGATTGCGCCGCCGGCGGGGAAATGGCTTCCGCCGAGGATGGGCGTGATCACGGCGAGGGCCACCGACAGCTCCGCATCGTCGTGCGACCGGAATCGTCGCGGACGTCGCGGCGGCAGGGCTTCGGGCGGCCGGGCGACGGGCCTTCCGTGCGTCTCGCTCATGCGAACCACTCCATGGTCGATGCGTGTTCGGCCCTCGTTCCCGCTCGCTCCCGCGAGTCGTTTTCTACCACCTCCGAAGGGATGTGCAAGTCGCGCCGTTGGCCCGATCGCGTATAGTCGTGCGACACCCGGCCGACCGACCACGGAGCCACGCCATGCTCGTCGTCAACTTCTCCCACCCCCTCGCACCGCACCAGCGCGAGCAGCTCGAGCGGACGTGCGGCCAGGCCATCGACCGTGTCGTCGACGTGCGGGTGCAGTTCGATCACGCGGAGCCGTTCTCGCCCCAGGCCGTGGCCGCGGTCGATGCCGCCGGACTCTCGGGTGAAGAGTGGCAGACGCTCCCGCTCGCGGTGGTGCCGCCGGCGCTCGCGTCGATCGCGTGCGCGTGCCTGGCCGAGCTGCACGGCCGGATCGGCCACTTTCCGCCGATCGTGCGGCTGCGACCCCGGCCCGACGCCACGCCGCCGGTGTTCGACGTGGCGGAGGTCGTAAACCTCCAGCAGCTCCGCGAGCAGGCTCGCGGCCGGCGGTGAACGGTGTCGGCGATCGTGGGGGTCAGGCAAACTCTTCGATTCCTGCCACCGAGAGTTCCCGCCGGATGGTGCGGGGGCCCTGCCCGTGTTCGCGAAGTTCGTGGGCGAACGCCCGCACGCGGTCCATCACCACCGAGCCGGAGCGGGTATCGTCCCACTGGCGTTCCCAGTCGGCGAGCACCCGTGGAAACGCCTCCTTTGTGAGCCGAACGCCATCGCCGTCGGCGGCGAGGAAGTCGTCGGGCGATACCCGCCGCTGGTTGAGCAGGCCCACCACCCAGCGATCGACCACGGGCACCCGCAGCGGCTCCATCAGGTCGCAGGCCAGGCTCTGACGGCCCGCCCGGTAGGCGTGGAGCGCCCCGAGGCCAGGCTCGAGGCCGATCGCCTGGATTGCGGCGAGCGTGCGGTGGTAGAGGAGGGTGTAGCCGAGGCTGAGCACGGCGTTGACCGGGTCGAGCGGCGGCCGCCGCGACCGCGAGGGAAACTCCCCAGGCTTGAGCAGGAGCTTGGCCAACACCGAGAACCACGCCGCCGACGCCGCGCCCTCGAGGCCGAGCAGCTCGTCGAGC
>CAIKWU010000546.1 GCA_903831155.1 uncultured Planctomycetaceae bacterium
AGCGTCGCATCCAGCCAGGCCAGTCCCGGCTGTTGCTCCTCGTGATCCTCGCTGCTCGGCCGACGCTTGCCGAAGTGCCATTGGCCGACCTATCCTTTCCACCTCAGCCCCTGAAACGGCCGACGAAGACACGGTCTGCGCCGACGCGAGAAAAACGCCACCGCAGGGGGATGCGCGGCGTTTTGGCGAACCGCCGTCGAATGGCAGACACGCCCAATTTCGCCGCTCAAGGGAAGTCCGTCAGCCGGAAGACCGTTGCGCAAGTGCCATTGACCGGGCTATCCTTGACGCTTCCTGGAAAAGACATCAACGGTCCACAAGGGCCAGACACGAGAGCCGCCGCGGGCCGCGAATGAAGATCCTCGTGCCCACGACGGCCGGATGGGCGTAGGTGGACTGGCCCGCCGGCAGCACCTGCAGCCGGTCGAGGATCTGGATCGCGTCGCCGCGCGGGTCGATGAGGACGAGCTCGCCCTTCTCGGTGAAGGCCAGCACGCGGTCGGCCGAGGCGACGAGCGACACGTGGCCGGCGAGCGAGCGGTCGAACTTCGTCCACAGGGGCGCGAGATCCCGTGTCGACACGCAGTGCACCTTGCCCTTGACGATCCCCACGATGCGGTCGCCGCACGTCACGGGCGTGTGCATGTCGGGCGCGAGGCCGGCGTAGGTCGCCCCGCGGACACCGTCGCCGCCGACGAACCGCGTGCCGTTGTTCTCGGTGGCGACCACCACGCCCTCGTCGAGCACGAGCGGCGTGGGCACGTTGAAGTCGCCGGCGACCTTCGGGTCGAGGGTCCAGAGCCGCGCGCCGGTGGCGATATCCCAGCCGCCGAGGCTCGCCGCGTCGAAGCCCACCAGCTGGCGGCGGCCGCCGAGCGTGCACGGGACGAACGACGAGAACGCGGCGGCAGCCCCCGGCGTTTTCCAGAGCACGTCGCCGGTCGCCGGATCGAGCGCCACCACCGACGCCTCGGGCCCGCCCGGGTTCACGATCAGTTTGCCGTCGACGACGAGCGGCGACGAGCAGACCCCCCACACGAGCTCCGACGTCGCGGCAAAGTCGCGCCGCAGGTGCCGCTCCCAGACCACGCGGCCGTCGGCGAGGTCGACGCAGTGGAGGTGCCCGAAGGCACCCAGCAGATATCCGCGGCCGTCATGCACCAGGGGCGTGGCCCGCGGCGAGTTGCCGTAGTCGAGCCGGCCCTCGGCCGGGTACTGCAGCGTCCAGAGCCGCTCGCCCGAGGCGGCGTCGATCGCGTGGAACACGTCGCGGTGATCCTCCATGTCGCGGTCGCCGAGCAGCACCACGCCCTCCGCCACCGCCACGCCGCCGAGGCCCTCGTTGAACATCGGCCGCTTCCACACGACCACCGGCGCGTCGGGCAGCGTGTCGGGAAGCCAGGGGACGAGGGCGTCGCGGTGCCGGCCCCGCCAGCCCGGCCAGTCGGCACGGGGAGGGCTGGCCTCACCGGGCTGATCGGCCTTCGCGGGCGCCGCGTCGCCGTCGCGGGGCAGCGGCTGGAAGCCCCCCTGCGACTCGATCGCGAGCTGCAGCAGGGGCAGCGACTTCGTCTCCAGGAACGCCGCGAGGATCCGGTCGCGGTCGGCCGGTGCGACCTTCGCCGACAAGAAGGCGGTGATGAACGGCACCTCGCCGGTCTCGCCGACCACGCGGATGTCGCCCTTCTTGATCGTGCCGCAGCCCTCCAGCAGCGGTGCCGCGTAGCTGGAGATCACGGTGGCCGTGGGCGGGGCCCCCTTCGATGCCGCCTCCACCACAGCCGCCGCACCGTCGGTGCAGGACGGCACCGTGGGGCCGTCGGCCGGGATCGCGATGCCGTGCGAGGCGAAGAGCGTGCGGGCGGCCGCGTGCTTCTCGGCGCAGTCGGCGGGGCCGAGCACGATCCGGTGGTCCTCGAGGTCGGCGACCGTCTTTGCCGGATCGTCGCCCCGGACGATCACCAGCCCCCGCTGCGTGGTCAGGCCGTCCCGTCCGGCGAGCGCGGCGATCGCCACGACGTCGAGACCGAGCCGGCCGGCGTCCGACTCGACCACCGACCGCTTGCCGATCACGACGTCGAAGCCGTCGTCGCGGAAGGCATCGAGCGACTCGCCGAACCGCACCGTCACCTCGCGACCGAGCGCTTCGCCCAGGAACGAGCCGAGCTCCTCGTAGTCGCGCTGGGCATAGCCCTTCACGCACGGGCAGGAGAGCTGCTTCGCGAGCGGGTCCATCACGGCGACCCGCAGCGGTGCCGCGGCGAGGATCGCCGGCATGCAGGCGAGCACCGCCGCGATCGAGAGGATCTTCCGACGACTCATGACTTCTTCTCCATGACGAGGACCCGGCCCTTCTGGATGTCGAGGTAGTAGAGCCTGCTGCCGTCGGCGGACAGGCCGATCGAGGAGTTCTTGCAGCCCGACTGGACGTCGGCCACGCCGAGGATCTCCGTGAGCGTGCCGTCGGGGGCGAACTGCTTTACGAGGCCGTTCGACTCGGCGAGCAGCAGGCTGCCGTCGGGCCCGGCGCAGGCATTCATCGGATTGCAGCAGCCGCCGAAGCCCTTGCGGATGTCGGCGCGGCTGGCCTCGCCGAACGTCCGCAGCGGCTCGCCATCGAGGCCGTAGACGGCGACGCGATTGCGGGAGTTCTCGGCGATCACGAGCTCGTTGCCGATCACCTGCACGTCCATCTGGCCGCAGCAGCCGCTCAGGCCGTCGATGATCTTCTCGGGATCGGCGAAGTCGCGGCCGCACCGCCAGACGCCGAATCCGTAGCCGGCCGGCTCGTGGGCGACGAGGAAGAGGTGGTCTCGCGAGGCGGCCACGCGGTGGATCGCCCTCGCCTTGGCGAGTCCCGTGTCGACGGCGCCCCCGGTCGTCTTCTCCAGGCGGCCGAGCATCGCCTCATAGGACTTCACCATCATCGTCGCCCGGGCCAGCTCGGCCTTCTGCCGCGGCGTGCGGTCGTCTTCAGAAACCGCCTCGAGTTCGGCCTTCGACGCCACGAGCCGCTCCAGCTGCTCCCGACGGGCCGCGAGCTCCTCGCGGTGCTGCTCGGCGATCTCCTCGCGAAGCCGTGCCAGTTCGTCGGCGGAGAGGTCGACGTGCGGTGCGGTGGACTCGGCCACCTGCTCGCCCGCGGGGGAGAACACGACCACGCGATCGCCGCCGACCGCGATCACCGCGCCGTCGGGCGCGATCGTCACCCCCTTGGCTGGGAACGGCAGCGGTGCCGAGCGGATCTCCGCGCCGGAGGCGTCGAGCCAGAGCAGCCGGTTGGTGGGCGGCTGCTTCGCGCTCGACGACGCGAGGCCGAGGATCGAGGCGAGCGCGCCGGTGAGCGTCTGTTCGCCGTACCGCTCGTTCGCGCCCGTCGCGATCACGATGCCGCCCTCGGCCAGGGGGTGAAAGGCGAGGATCGCGCCTGCGCCCTGCGGGGCGGTGATCACGCCAGCGTCCTGAAAGGCCGCGTGGCGGCGGACGCCGGGGAGGTCGAACAAGCCGCGTTCGAAGGCCTGCTCCTTTCGGACCTCTGCGATGAGTCGACGCTGGTCCGCGGCCTGGGCCGTCTCCATCTCGTCGGCGGCTGCGTCGGCCGGCGCGATGGACCGGGCCGTGGGCCGGTCAGGCGACGCGGCGGCGGAGTCGGCAGCCTGGACGGGGGCCGCCGTCAGGACGGCCGCCGCGACGAGCCACGGCGAAGACAGGCGAGGCATGATCGTTCTCCTCGGGGGATGCGGCGGCGGCCGCGGGTCACGACTTCCGCTCCATCACGAGCACCCGCCCCTTCGCGCTGTCGAGGTAGAAGAGCCGGGTGCCATCGCCCGAGATGCCGATCGACGAGTTCTTGCAGCCCGGCTCGACGTTTGCCGCGCCGAGGATGTCCACGAGCGTGCCGTCGGCGGAAAACCGCTTCACGAGCCCGTTCGACTCCGAGAGCAGCAGCGTGCCGTCGGGGCCGGCGCAGGCGTTCATGGGGTTGCAGCAGCCGCCGAAGCCCTTGCGGACATCGGTGCGGCTGCCCTCGCCAAACGCCCGCAGCGGCTCGCCGTCGAAGGAATACACCGCCACGTGATGCCGGGCATTTTCGGCGATCACCAGCTCGTCGCCGATCACCTGCACGTCCATCTGGCCGCAGCAGCCGCTCAGGCCGCCGATGATCTTCTCGGGATCGGCGAAGTCGCGGCCGCACCGCCACACGCCGAAGGCATGGCCCACGGGCTCGTGGGCGACGAGGAACAGATGCTCCCGCGACGCCGCCACGCGGTGGATCGTGCGGGCGTTGGCCAGTCCGCTGGCGACCGCGCCATCCGGTGAATCGCCCAGGCTGGCGATGTAGGCCTCCGTCGACTGGATCATGGCGTCGGACCGCGCGAGCTCCTTCTTCTGCCGCTGGGTCCGCTGCTCCTCGGGCACCTTTTCCAGTTCGGCCTTCGCCGCGACGAGCCCGTCGTGGTTCCGCCGCAACGCCTCGAGCTGCTCGCGGTGCTGCTCGGCGATCTCCTCGCGAAGGGTCGCGAGTTCGTCCTCGGTGGGCGTGAAGTGCGGAGCTGCCGCCTCGGCCAGCTGCTCCCCCGCGGCGGAGAGGACCACCGCGCGATCGTCGCCGACCGCGATCACCGCGCCGTCGGGAGCGATCGTCACGCCCTTCGCGGCAAACGGGAGCGGCGCCGACCGGGTCTGCCCTCCATCGGCATCGAGCCACATGAGCGCGTTGGTGGGTGGCTTCGGCTGGTCTCCGCCTGCGAGTCCGACGATCGACGCCAGGACGCCGGCCACCGACTGTTCGCCGTAGCCCTGGCCTGCCCCCGTCGCGATCACGAGCCCGCCGTCGGAGAGCGGATGGAAGGCGAGCACCTTGCCCGAGCCGGTGGGCGGTTCGATCGCGCGACATTCCTGGAAGTCGGCGGTCTCACGGATCGAGGCGACGCTCGCCTGCTCGGCGGCGTGTTCCTTCATCACCTGCTCGAGGATCCGCCGTTCCTCGGCATCCTCTTCCGACTCCTCCTCTGCCGGAGTCCCGTCGGCAGGCTGATCGGCTACGGTGGCTGCCCGGTCGGCGGGCTCGCCGGGGGCATCATTCGCCCGGGCGTCGATGCCGCACACCAGGAAGGCCACGGCGAGCCAGGGCAGGAGTGTGCGAGACATTGCGATCCTCCCCGCGAATGGCGGCAGCCCAAGCGGCCGCCACCCGGGGGAGATCATACCGCGTGCGAGCCGCGGACGGCCACGGCTGCGGGCCGCGGGTCAGTTGACGGCCTTCGTCACGCCGCGGCTGTGCCGGCGGCGGACCGTGTTGCCGTACACGTGGAGCGGCCGGTAGGGACGCTCGAGCACCGGCGTGCTCTGGATCTGCTGGCGGGTCTCCCCGAAGGTGATCACTCGGGGATCGAAGCCGGTGCCGGCGGCATCGACGGGGCAAACGGGCACAAGCGCGGCCGCGGCGACGGCCTGCCGCGACTGGTGGGCGTGCGGTCGGCGGACATGCGGCGGGCCAGGATACCACCGGCGACTGCTGCGACTTACGCGACAAACCGCGATCTCACGACACCTCCCGGATCGCGTGGGCCAAACTCATGGCTCGGGTGGGGGAGGAGTTTCCGCTGGAGTGCCCGGGGTGTGGTGGCGATATCCGGCTG
>CAIKWU010000547.1 GCA_903831155.1 uncultured Planctomycetaceae bacterium
GGCCACGAGCTGGGGGGCCGTCATGCCGCCCAGGATCGTGAGGCCGCCGCTGGTCACGTCGAGCAGGCCGTTGCCGGTGGCCAGGTCGAGGCTGGCCACGCTCGTCATGGTCTGCGGGGCCACCTGGCCGGTGCCGCCCGCCACGACCACCAGCCGGCTCGCCGAGAGGGCCGAGGCGTTGGCCATCTGCAGCACACCGCCCTGCACGGTCGTTGAGCCGGTCAGGGTGTTGGCCTGATCGACGACCAGCGTGCCGTTGCCCGTCTTCACGACCGGCGTCGCGCCGGAGAGGAGGGGATAGCCGGCCTGGCCCTGAGTCTGCGTGCCGCTGGCCACGTTGATCGTGATCACCGTCTGCGTGCCGCTGGAGGTGAACACGAGGTTCAGGTCGTTGCCGCTCTGGGCGATCGAGAACGTGCCGCCACCGAGCGAGTTCGCAAAGCCACCGGTGCCGTTGGTGGCGGTGGTGCGGATCGCGAACTTGTCGGCCGAGAATCCGGAAATCCCGCCCGTCGCCGAGGCGATCTTCCAGGAGTAGCTCTGCCCGGCGTTGAAGTTCGCCGCCGAGCCGCTCACGTCCGGCGAGGTGCCGGAGAGCGTCCAGAGGTTGATCGCGAAGGGATCGGCCGACGTGGCCGCGATGGCGAGCGCTCCATTCGTGGAGAGGAGGTCCCACGCGACGCCCGCCGTTCCCGATGCGCTGAACAGCTGCCAGTTGTAGTTGCCGCCGGAGCCGAGCGTGACGCCCTGCGTGAACGAGAGCGTGCCCGGGCTGGCCCCGGGCGACACCGTGGCACCCGACGCGAAGGTGGCTCCGCCGTTCACCGTGCCGTTGCCGCCGATCGCCTGCGTGGCGGGCACCGCGTAGCCGCCGGCCTGCGAGGTGACGTCGAACGTCGCCCCTGCCGACACGGTCACCGACGACGAGGCCGCCACCGAACCGGCGGCCGACAGCGAGAGCGTGCCGCCCGTCACCGTGGTCGGGCCGGTGAACGTGTTGGCGGCGCCGAGCACCAGCGTGCCCGCGCCCGACTTGGAGAGCCCGCCGCCCCCGCCGCCATCCACGAGAACCTGGTCGACCGTCACGCTCTGGCCGTTGGTGTCAAACCCGGCGCCGCCGGCGAGCACCGTGGCCGAATCGAGGCCGCTGAGGAAGTCGTTCCGGGCGCCGGCCCCGGCCCTGAGCGTTCCGCCGTTGAACGTGATGGCCCCGGCGCTGCCCGCTTTCCGGACGAACGGCACCGTCAGCGTGCCGCCGTCGAGCGTCACCGAGCCCGCACCGATGCCGAAGTTGCCGAGTGTCAGCCCGCTCGCCGTTCCGGCCACCGTGACGCTGCCCGACCCCGACACGGCGAGGCTGCCGGTGCCATCGAAGCCGACGACCATGCCGCTCGACGTGCCGGTCTGCGAGAACGATCCGCCCGACACCGCAAGCGACCCGACCGAGCCGCCAAACCGGGCGAGCACCACCTCCGACGACGCGGTGGTCGTGCCGCCCGACTGGGTCCAGGCGGCGGAGCCCGTGCGGCCGATGATGAAATCGGAGCCGCTCGAGGCGAAGGTGCCCCCGGAGATCGCGACGACCGCCGTCGAGACGCCGTTCTTGGCCAGGTAGGTCGATGCGGTCGACACGCTGGCCGTGTCGCGAACCTCGAGCGAGCCCGCGGACCCGTCGAGGTCGGCCACGTTGAAGTCGACCGGCACCGTGACCACGGCCGCGTCGCGTGCCGCGAAGGAACCCGAGCCGGAGTTGCCGATCGCGAGCCAGCCGGCCGTGGTGAACGTGCTCGTGTTCGCCACGGTCACGCTTCCCGCCGCTCCGGCCGAGTTGCCGAGGCGGGTGCCGTTGTCGGACGTGTACACCGAAGAGCCCGTGAGCACGAGTGCCGCCGAAGAGCCGGCGCTGTCCCCGATCAGCGAGTCGCCACCGCTCGCCAGCGACGAGTTGACGAGGGTCACCGTCTGGGTGGCCAGGTTCGGCGTGATGCCGCCATCCGAGCCGATCGCGAGCCCGGCGGCATTGACGGCGGCCCGGGTCAGCGTGGCCGTCGACGCCGCCCCCGAGGCTCCCGTGCCGCGGCCCACGGAGAGAAACCCGGAGGCATTCAGCGTGGCGTCGGTCACGGTGAGGCTGCCGCCGGAATCGGCCACCGACCCGACCACGACCTCACCGGCGAACGAACTCGTCTGCGACGCGGCCCCGGTGCCGGTGCCGGCGAGCGCCAGCGTGCCCGACCGGATCGCGA
>CAIKWU010000548.1 GCA_903831155.1 uncultured Planctomycetaceae bacterium
ATCTGCCAGCGGATTGAGGCCGTCTGACACCACCACCTGCACGTCGCAGCCCCCACTCTGCGCATCCCGCTCCGCATCGACGGCGGCCACCGACGCCTCCGCGAGCCGCTCGCCGGTGGTGGGATGGAGGATGTAGTCCCGGCGGTCGGCCGACTCGGTGAACAGGGTGAGCGAACCCGCCTGCGACCGCCGGAAGGCATCGTCGAACTCCGCCCAGATGCTCTGCTTGGCGTCGGCGTAGATGCGGCGGATCGTGGTGTCAAGCGCCGGCTCTAGATCCTCCGGTCGACGACCGTGGCCCTCCGCGAGGAACACGCCCCGCTGCCGCACCTCCTTCATCTCGCGGCGGCCCTCCGCCCGGATGTCGTCATCGGTTCGGCGGTCGCCGACGGCCCGCTGATACTGCAGGTGCACCCAGCCGGGGTCACCAAAACGCGGCCCGGGGGCCCCCTCTGTGTCGAGGACCCCGAGCCGCTGGAAGAATCGCTCCATCCGCTCCTCGCCGCGGCAGCCAAACTGGCGGCGGAGCCGCACGTGGTCCTGAAAACCCGTGGTCAGGTAGCCGAGCATCGGATCGACCTTGGTGGGGAGGGCCATCAGGTACGCCGGCCGGGCGGGCAGCACCCGTTCCAGACACCAGTCGAGGTCGTCGAGCGAGACATCCATGTGGAGCGTGCCACAAACATCGAGGCCGATGCACAGTCCGTGCAGCTTGCCCATCACGAGATCCTCGAGGCAGCAGCGGACGAGTTGCTCCCGCGTGCGGAAGACCTCGGGCCCGATGAACCCCGCCACGTCGTTGACGTGCACCCAGGGCTCGGCCCCACGGGCCCGCGCCACCCGGTGGGCCAACAGCCGCGCGAAGCCGTATTTCCGAGACTCATGCACCACCATGTCGACGCCCTGGGCGTGCCCATTGGTGAAGTCGGCTCCCTGCCCGGTCTCGAAATAAAGACCCCACGGCCCGCGGCGGGCATCGGCATGGCGAAGCATCTTGTCGAGCGTCAGGTCGAACGTGGCGTTGGCCGCGTCGCTGCCCGCGATGCTCTGAAACCAGACGCCGGTCGTGCCGTGGGCGGCGGCGTCAACCTCGGCCTGGATGTCGATGTGCGAGAGCACGCAGTGGGGCATTGTATCGGTAAGCCCAAAGGCCTCGAGCACGCCGCGCAGGGTGTCGGACACCGCCTTCACGCTCTCCGGCTCGCTCGACACCGGATTGGTTCCGAGCACCACGTCACCCACCCCGTAGGCCCAGCCATCAAAGACCTGCCAGCGAATGTCCACGGGATTGTCGGTCGGGGAGTTGGGCTGAAGACGTGCGGCGAGGCATCCGCGGCTGCCGATCCGCGTGCCAGGGAGCGGATTGAAGATCGTGTCGCCCACGCGGACGAGTTGCTCGTCGTTCATCATCCGCACGACGCAGGCAATCACGTCGCTGGAAAGACCGGGCATGATCGCCTTGATGTCGGCCTCGGGCCGAGTGAGCAGGAAGGCGGCGAGTTCACCGACCGTCCACTCCGCCGTCCGCTCCCGAGCCGCCGGGTCGAGATCGGCTGCAAGCGCGGCGGAAAGCCCGTCGGAGAAGGGGGGGTGCGAGTCGATGTCCCGCAGCCGCGTCCGCCCGAGCAGTTCGCGGGCCGCCTGCCGCGCCGCCTCGTTCGGGGCGGCGACGCCGATCAGTTCGTCGCCCTCCTTGAACGCGTTGGCATGTCCCAGTAGCTCCGTGAAGAGCCGCTGATCCCATCCCCCCGAGAGCCGCGCGACGTGACCGATCAGGTCGTCGAGGGCCGCGACCTCGGCCATGGAGGAACGGATCGAGGCGGCGGCAACTCCGGAGAGAAACATGCGTCGACTTATGCCATCCATGTCGGGTTGAGGAGTCGATGAGGTGCGATGGGCAGTGTCGCTGAGAGGTGGTCTAGGGACCATGGTACGTCTCCGAGAGCGGTGTGCGGTAGTAGTCAGGTCATGAGCGATCTTCTCAGTCGTCAGCGAGGAACCCGTGGTACCTCCCCATGTGCCAGGGGAGGAGGAAGACCGTGCCACTGGCGAGTTCGCGACCGTCGCCTCCTTGGTCGAAGCACCACGGGTCGACATTCCAGTGGGCGAAGCTCCGCTCGTCGACGGGGAGCACCTTCCCGTCGACACCGTGGCCGCGCGGCACGTGGTCGGGGCGACCTGGATCGATCGACTGGGCCGCCGCCAGCCGCACGAGATCGAGCCGGTGGGCGTTGGTATGACGCCACTGGCAACGGTCGAGGGGGAGGAGCACCAGGGCATCGATCGAGTCATCCAGCCAGTCGGCCCCGCCCAGCGCATCCGGGGCCGACGGATCGAAGGGGCCGTCCGCCCCCGCCTCCCGCGCAGCCGCCGCGAAGGCGAAGTGAAAGAAGGGATTCCGCTCCGGACGCTCGAGGAGCCAGCAACGGTGGAAGGCGCCGAGGTAGGCCCGCCGCAGGCCGGGATCGGACGTGTAGCGAACGAGATGGTAGAGATTCATGAACGCCATCTCGTCGTCCGACTGGTTGCCGGAACCAATGCCGAGCTGAAACTTCGGTGAGAGGGCATTGGCGTCGTAGGCATGGTCGCGACGGAGGGCCTCCGCGGCCGCCTCGTAGCGATCATCGCC
>CAIKWU010000549.1 GCA_903831155.1 uncultured Planctomycetaceae bacterium
GCCAGGAAGGCGGCGAGTCAGGCGCGGCGAACCTCGGCTTCGCCCCGCCTGACCCCAAGCGCTTTGTTGGCGACGGGCCTCCGCCCGTCATGGGGCAGGATGCCCGTGTTTCGCGTGTATTCAGTCCAGCCAGTCGGCCTCGGCGAGCCGCTCGGGCGTGTAGGTGTCGGTGACGTAGCTGATGTCCTTCGAGATCAGCGACTCGACCTCCAACTTGAAGCCGTTGTCGAGCATCGTCTCGATCTCCTTCTGCCACGCCTTCTTGCCCGCAAACCACGGGTAGGCGGCGATCTGCTTCGCCCGCTTGATGTCGGTGTCGTTGAGCTGGATCTGCACGCTGGGGCTGAGCTTGCAGCGGTAGTAGTCGCGGCTCCGGATGCCGAGGAAGCGGGCCTCGGGAATCGCCATCCGCTTCGATTCGTAGGCGAGGTTGATCGATCCCTGCTTGAGCACCGAGTAGATGTAGTAGCCCCAGGGATCGTTGTCGAGCAGGCAGTAGACGGGGAGCTTGAGCTCGTTGTGAAGCCGGTAGAGCAGCCGACGGACGCCCCGCGGCGGCTGTCCGCCCCCGTGGGTGAGCAGGCAGTTGTGCTTCCGCCAGAACTTGTCCTCGTTGAACCGCCGCCAGACGGTGTCCTTTTCGACGTGGAGGATGAACTTCGCGTCGCACGACTTGAACTTCACGATGTCGGCCTCGACGATCGAGGGGATCGAGTAGCCTCCGGAGCCCATGCGCGAGCAGTCGATCTCGTCGCCCGAATCGATCAGCGTGATCGGGCCGACCATGCCGCCGCGGTTGCTCGCGTAGACGTGCAGCTCCTCGCGGAGGCTCTCGAGCGTGACCTCGAGATCCTCGATGATCGGATCGCACTCGGCCTGATCGGTGAATGTCTCCTCGCGGGTGCCCTCGATGGTGTGCTTGAGGAGGTAGTAGAGGCCTCGGATGCTGGTGGTCTTCTGCTGGTCGATGAGCTGCTTGCAGCCGGTGGCCACCAGGAGCGTCTGCATGTAGCTCTTGGCCTGCGACAGGTTGAAGAGCTGCCGCCGGTTGGTCTGGCCACCCATCTCGATGATCTTCCGCGCCTTGTTGAAGCGGACGTTCGAGAGGCTCCGGGTGGGGATGTCGAGGTGGGGGTCGCGTTTCTTCTCGGCGGCGGCCGCCACCTCGTCGGCGAGATCGACGATCAGGCCGAGGGTCTTCTGGTCGATCGCCGGCAGCTTGCCGGCGGCCTTCGCGGGGCGTTTCGACTTCGTGGCCATGTGCGGTAGAGTGTTGGATTGGTTGGTCGAACGGCGTGGAACGCCCGGAATCCTACCCACAATCACCGCGACCCGCACGCATGTCGAAATACACGCTCGCCTACGCCCTGCTGTTCATGCTGATCGCCCTGGGTGCGTATCTGGTCTGTCGGCCGTCGCATCGCCACGAGCCGGACTGACCCCGCTCAGCCGCGAGGTGGAGGCGCGCTTCGGGCTCGGGGCTGCCAGTGCCCCATCGCCGGACGTTCGCGTCGGGCATCCTGCCCGACGCTCACTGCAGGTCCGCTGCGCTTCGCCATCCTGGCTGCGCTTGCTTCCATAGCCCGGCTCACGGGGCACCGGCAGCCCCTCGCGGGCTTCGCCCCGCCCGCGTTCGCCGGCCGAGGCCATGGATGGCTCGCCCGGCGTATCACGCCGCCGGACGCGGCGTCGCGGGCGCGGCGAACCTTGGCTTCACCCCGCCCGCATTCGCCGGCCGAGGCCATGGATGGCTCGCCCGGCGTATCACGCCGCCGGAAGCGGCGTCGCGGGCGCGGCGGACCTTGGCTTCGCCCCGCCCGCGTCCGCCGGCCGAGGCCATGGATGGCTCGCCCGGCGTATATCTAGCCCAGCTCAGCACCGCACGTCGTCGGCCTTGCCGACCGCGCGGCGAAGGAAGTGCGGCGCCGGGAGCGGCGTGCTGGTGGTTTTGCGGCCTGCGTTGAAGAACTCCGCGATCCTGGCCACGACGGTCCGCTGCTCGGCCGTCTCCAGTTCGGGGAAGATCGGCAGGGCGAGCGTCTGCTCGGCGGCCCGCTCCGTCTCGGGGAGATCGCCCTTCGCCCAGCCGAGGTGCGCGAAGCACTTCTGCAGGTGGAGGGGCACCGGGTAGTAGATCTCGGTGCCCACGCCCCGCTGGGCGAGTTGGGCCCGCAGCGCGTCGCGGCTGTCATCGAGCACACGGATGACGAACTGGTTCCATACGTGCCGCCCGCGAGACTCGTCTCCCGGGACCGCGATCCGTGCGTCGAGATCGTACTCCGCGAAGATGTCGCGATACCGCGCCGCATTCACCTGACGCGAGGTGGTCCAGGCGTCGAGGTGCGGGAGCTTCACGCGGAGCACGGCGGCCTGGATCGAGTCGAGCCGGCTGTTGATGCCGATCACCTCGTGGTAGTACCGCGGCTCCATGCCGTGCACCCGCAGCAGTCGGAGGTTCTTCGCGAGGTCGTCGCGGGTGGTCGTGAGGAAGCCACCGTCTCCGGCACCGCCGAGGTTCTTCGTGGGGTAGAAGCTGAAGCAGCCGACGTCGCCGAGACCGCCCGAGCAGCGGCCGTGCCACGTCGAGAGAATGGACTGGGCGGCATCCTCGACCACCGGAATGCCGGCTCGGGCCGCGATCGGCCCGAGGGCGTCCATGTCGGCGGTGCGACCGAACAGGTGCACCGGCACGATCGCGCGGGTCCGGGCGCTGATCTTGCGCTCGACGTCGCGGGGGTCGACGAGATAGGTGGCGGGGTCGATGTCGGCAAAGATCGGGATCGCCCCGAGCCTCGTGACCGCGCTGGCTGTGGCGAAGAAGGTGTAGCTGGGGCAGATCACCTCGTCGCCCGCACCGACCCCGACCGCCATCAGGGCCAGCAGCAGCGCGTCGCTCCCGGAGGCGCACGAGATCACGTGGGGCACGTCGAGCGCCCTGGCCAGTTCGGCCTCGAGCTCGGCCACGTCGGGCCCCAGCACGAACCTGCCCGAATCGCAGACGCGGGCGATGGCCTCGCGGATCTCGTCACGGAGCACGGCGTACTGCCGGTCGAGCGCGAGCAGCGGCACCGATGGCAGCAGGTCGGAATGAGTGGCGGGTGCGGACGAGGTGGTGGTGCTGCTGCGGATCATGGCGCGTCGGACTCCGTCTGTCTGTCGTGCGTGCGTGCGTGGCGCCGTTCCGATCGCCGGAATGCTCGGCCCACGCTTCGTGATCGTCACGACCGTGCGGCACGCTCCAGTGCATTCCCGGCCGCGGGGCATTGAGCGGGGAAATAGGCGAGCGGGAATCGTGGGGTCAAGGGCAGGCGGGCCTCGCGCAGAAGGGGCAAACGCGGAAGGCTGGGCGACTTGCCGAGGGTGGCTCCGTGGCGGCAGTTTGACACCGGCGGTGCCGGCACCCTAGATTCGTTGAGTTTTCCAGATTCGCGCGACACGCCCTCGCCCTTGCGCGGGCGGGTGCGATCCGCGAAGGAGATGTCTGCGGCGGCCGGTAGCACCGACCGTTCGCGATTCGGATGGGATCCACGGCGATCACAGCTGTCATTGATCTGGGGAAGATCGCCCAGCGGCTCGGCATCCCCGCCGCCGGTGTGCAGGCCGCGGTCGAGTTGCTCGACGGCGGGAACACGATCCCCTTCATCACGCGGTACCGACGCGACCAGACCGGAGGCCTCGACGAGGAGGCCATTCGCCGCATCGCCGAGAGCGTCGGCCGGGCACGGCAGCTCGCCGACCGGAAGCAGACGATCCTGCGGACCATCCAGGGGCAGGGCAGGCTGACGCCCGAGCTGGAGGCGCTGGTCGCGGCAGCGGAGAGCGCCAAGCAGCTCGAGGACCTCTACCTGCCGTTCAAGCCGCGGAAGCTCTCACTGGCCGAGGTCGCGCGGCAGCGGAAGCTCGATCCGCTCGCCCGGGAGATCCTGGCGGCGGCGCCGGCCGCGGCCGATCTCGACGCGCGGGCGGCCGACTTCGTCGATGCCGATGCGGAGGTGCCGGCGGTTGCCGACGTGCTGCTGGGGGTCGGCCACATCATCGCCCACGAGTTCAGCGAGCGGGCCGACGTCCGCCAGCGGCTGCGGGACACCCTCTACCGCTCGGCCCATCTCAGAAGCCAGCGGGTCGAGAGCCAGGGCAAGGCGCTCTCCAAGGAGGAGAAGCACTACCGTGACTACTTCGACTACGGCGAGCACGTCCAGCGGGTGCCGCCGCACCGGCTGCTCGCGATCAATCGCGGCGAGCGGGCGAAGCTGCTCAAGGTGCGGATCGAGGGGCCGGCCGACGAGATGCAGGCGGCGGCCGAGGAACTGCTCGTGCCCGCGGTGCACCCGCACGCCGAGTTTCTCCGCGCCTGCGTGCGCGACTCCCTCGCGCGGCTGATCCTGCCGAGCCTCGAGCGGGAGGTCCGCCGCGAGATGACCGATGTCTGCGAGTCGCACGCCGTCACGGTGTTCGCCCGCAACCTCCGCAACCTCCTCCTCCAGTCCCCCGTTCCCGGCCGTCGCGTCCTCGCCCTCGATCCCGGCTTCAAGAGCGGCTGCAAGGCGGTGGTCATCGACGAGTGCGGCACGCCGCTCGACCATGCCGTGCTCCACGTGGTCGGGAAGCAGGAGAAGCGAAAGGCGGCCGCCGTGAAACTGGCGGAGCTCGCCCGCGGGCACTCCTGCTCGGTGATCGCGATCGGCAACGGTGCCGCGGCTCGAGAGACGGAGAACCTGGTGGCCGAGCTCGTGGGCGGCGAACTCAAGGAGCTCGACATCGGCTACGTGATCGTGAACGAGGCGGGGGCGAGCGTCTATTCCACGAGCGTCTACGGCCGTGAGGAGCTGCCCGGCCACGAGGCCTCGATCCGCGGGGCGATCTCGATCGGCCGCCGGCTGCAGGATCCACTCTCGGAGCTCGTGAAGATCGAGCCGGCGAACATCGGCGTGGGCCTCTACCAGCACGACGTGAAGGCCCGGCACCTCCATGCGTCGCTCGAGCAGGTGGTCGAGAGCTGTGTGAGTTACGTCGGCGTGGACGTCAACACCGCCAGCCCCGCGCTCCTGCGGCGGGTGTCGGGCTTCAACCAGGCGACGGCCAAGAACCTCCACGAGTGGCGGACGAAGAACGGCCCGTTCACGTCGCGGCAGCAGTTCCTCGAGGTGCCGGGGTTCGGCGAGGCGGCGTTCGTGCAGGCCGTGGGCTTCCTCAAGATCACCGGCGGCACGAACCCGCTCGACTCCACCTGGATCCACCCCGAGAGCTATTCGGTGGCCGAGAAGGTGCTGGAGCGCCTGGGTGCCAGTCCGGCCGAGCTCGGCAACCGGCTGCAGGCCGAGTCGCTGGGGGAACGGGTCGAGGCCATCGATCTCGACGGCCTGTCGCGGGAGCTGGGCGTGGGACGGCTGCTCCTGTCCGACATCGTCGAGCAGCTGGCGCGGCCCGGCCGCGACCCCCGCGAAGACCTGCCGAAGCCGTTCTTCAAGAAGGGCGTGCTCAAGCTCGAGGACCTCGAGGTCGGCATGGAACTGCTCGGCTCCGTGCTGAACGTCGTCGATTTCGGCGCCTTCGTCGACATCGGCCTGCACGACAGCGGGCTGGTGCACATCAGCCAGCTGTCGGACCAGTACGTCCGAGATCCGCACGACGTCATCAGCGTTGGGCAGATCGTGCAGGTGTGGGTGCTGGAGCTCGACAAGGCACGGAGGCGGGTTTCGCTCACGATGATCCCGCCGGAGGCACGGGAGCGGCAGCAGCAGCGGGAGGACGCGCGACGGGAGCAGAAGGAACGCAAAGCGCGTCGGGCGACGGAGGCCGTCGAGAAAGCGGCGGGTGGGGAAGGCCCTTCGGCACGGCCGCCACGACCGCCGCGGCAGCGTCCCCAGCGCGGTGATCGCCAACCGCGCCAGCCCCAGCCGCGGGTCTACGAGTCGAAGCCGAAGGCACCGCCGGCGGCGCTCTCGAAGGAGATGCGGGAGGGGAAGGAACCTCTCCGCACGTTCGGCGACCTCAAGCAGTTCCTCGAGAAGAAGAATGGGGCCGAGGCCGACGAGGGGGGCTCCGCCGAGCCGGGAGCCTGAGGCGCTCCGTGGGCGTGACGCCCGACTGGAACCGAGGCGTTCAGCGCTCGCGGAACGTGATCCGACCCTTCGTGAGGTCGTAGGGCGAGAGTTCGACCTTCACCTTGTCGCCTGGAACGATGCGGATGAAGTTCTTCCGCATCCGGCCGGCGACGTGCGCATTGACGATGTGGCCACCGGCGATCTGCACGCGAAACCGCGTGTTGGCGAGAGCCTGGGTGACGACGCCCTCGACTTCGAGAGCCTGTTCTTTCTCGGCCATGGAATTCCTTGGTGGACCGGGGAAACCTCAACAGAATGTAGCCCCGGGCGGGCGGGCAGTCCAGCACGACCCTTACGAGTCGTCTTCTGCGGTTGGAGCCGAACCCGACGCGTTCCAGCGCAGGTAGGCGTCGAAGAAGCCGTCGAGATTGCCGTCGAGCACGCTCTGGAAGTTGCCGACGTAGTGACCGGTCCGCTGATCCTTGACCCGCTGGTCGGGGTGCAGGAAGTAGTTGCGGATCTGGGAGCCGAAGCCCGTCTTGGGCTTCGACTGGTGCTGCGCATGCTTCTCGGCCTCCCGCTTCTCCTCCTGGATGCGGGCCATGCGGGCCCGGAGCATCTTGATGGCGGTCGCGCGGTTCTTGTGCTGGCTCCGCTCGCTCTGGCACTGCACCACGATCCCCGTGGGGAAGTGGGTGAGCCGGATCGCGCTCGACGTCTTGTTGACGTGCTGGCCGCCGGCGCCGCTCGCCCGGAACACGTCCTCGCGGATGTCCTCGTCGCGGATCTCGACCTCGGTGTCGTCGTCGGCGATCTCCGGGGCCACGTCGACGGCCGCGAAACTCGTCTGCCGCTTCCCTTCAGCGTTGAAGGGGCTGATGCGGACGAGTCTGTGGATGCCGGTCTCGCCCTTGAGGTAGCCGTAGGCCCACGGTCCACGGATTGCCACGGTCGCGCTCTGAATGCCGGCCACAGCGTCGTCCTGGCGATCGAGGAGCTCGATCGCGTAGTCGTGCTTCGACGCCCAGGCCGAATACATCCGCAGCAGCATCTCGGCCCAGTCGTTGGCGTCGGTGCCGCCGTCGCGGGCGTGGATCGCCACCAGGGCGTCGCTGGAGTCGTGGGCGCCCGAGAGCAGCGACGCGAGTTCGAGCGCATCGACCATCTTCTCGAGGCGATCCGCCTCGGTGGCGAGATCGGCCTCGAGCGAGGAGTCTTCCCGGGCGAGTTCCTCGAGGGCCTCGAGGTCGCCGCCGGCGGCGATCGCCTCCTCGAGCGGCTTGAGCACCGAGTTGACCGCCTTCAGCTCCGCGACGGTGGCCTGGGCCCTCTCCTGGTTGTTCCAGAAGTCGGCCCCGCCCATCGCTCCTTCGAGGCGGGTGGCGGTCTGCTTGCGTCCGTCCCAGTCAAAGGGAGTCCCGCAGCTGGAGCAGGCGGGCCCGGATCGAGGCGGAGCGGTTGAGGAGGGCGGTATCCATGGGGCGGATTCTACGCCGCCGCGCGCCGGGGGAGAAGCCGGCTTCCTACCGCACCCGCTTCGGTGATGCCGCCGACGGCGCCGCGGCCGACAACGCGGCGAATGCCGTGGCCCGCACGTCGTCGTCGAGGATCGTGCCGGTCGCACGCGACGACGCGTCGAGCAGCCGCGCGTTCCGCGGCGTGGAGAGCGACACCGTGAAAAGCTCGTCGCCCTCGCGAAGCCGGTCGCCGATCACCCACACGCCGATCGTCCGCCGCGTCTGGCCCGGGCTGAAGCTGACGCTGCCACGCGCTCCCGCGTAGTCGCGTCCCGCCCGGGCCGAACCGCCCGCCGTGCTCCAGCCGACGGACACCGTCACCGACGACGCCGCGGAGAGCGTGAGCGTGAACACCAGCTGCCGGCGACCCGAGTTGCCCTCGGGAACGGCGGCGGAGGCGATCTCGACGACGGGGAGCGGCGCGACGTCGTCGCTGGTGATCGTCACGGCGCCGCGGGCGGTCGCGCCGGCGACGTATCCGGTGCCGGGCACGAGCTCCGCGACGACCGATTCCGCGGCCTCGACCGCCGCATCGTCGATGGGCGTCACGACCAGCCGCAGCGTCGTCGCGCCGGGCCCGAAGGTGATCGTGGTGGGAAGCGGGGCGTAGTCGGCTTCGGCGGTCGCCGTGCCTGCGACGAGAATGGTGATGGTGAGCGGGGCGGCGAGGTTCCCTCCGGTCCGCGTGAGGCGGATCCGGCCGGCGTCGACGCCGGCCTCCGCGGCGGCGGCGTCGGGCACCGTCACCGTCACGACGGCCGGAGGAGGCGGGGCAGCGCCCCAGAGCGAGCCGTCGGCCGCGGCGACCACCGCGGCATAGCGGTGGGCCGTGGCGAGGGGCTCGTCCATGTGGTGCAGCTTCGCGAAGTCTCCCCAGGGCGCTGCGCCCGCCTGGCCGGTGAACTGGAAGTCGACGTAGAGGTCCAGGCCGGCCGCATCGAGCCCGCGGAGATAGTCGCGACAGATCTCGCCCATCCGCGGGTCGTTGGTGGCGGCGTAGAAGGCCTGCTGGTAGGGCTCGCCGCGGCCGTCGAGGTGCGGTCCACCCTCGTAGGCGACGAGCTGGATCGGACGGCCGAGCCGCGCCGACCAATCGCGGGCGAGCTGCTCGTGGGCCGCGGTCCACGCGATGCTCGTCGCCACGTTGGCCCGCGTGTCCGCGAGCACGCGGTCGACCGTGGTCGCTCCCGAATAGCCTGCACGCTGCTCGTCGGTCGGCGTGATGTAGGGGGCGATCGCGATCGCGTCGAACGAGCCCCCCATCGCCTCGGCGATCTGGCCGGTGACCCACTCCACGGCCGCCCAGCCCGCGGCCACGCGGACGAGCCGGTCGGTCTGCCCGGCGAACACGTCGGACCAGATACCCATGTCGCGCTTGGCCTCGCGGCCCGCGATGATCCACTGGGCGAGATCGGGATCGAGGCCCGCGTTCTCCGGCAGCCGCGCCTGGTCGGCGATCCAGTGCGAGGGCTCGAATCCCCAGCCGAAGTTCCAGACCTCGTTGGCCCATTCGACGTGGACCCTCCGCCCCGGCTCGAGGTGATCGCGGACGTAGGTCGCGAAGCCGCGGACGAACGCGTCGTCGGCGAGGTGGGGCATGTTGAACCAAGGGTCGGCGTCGAGATCGTTGGCGAGCTGCACCATGTATTCGACCGACATCCCGTTGACGAGCGGCTCGCTGGTCGTGCCGCCGGGGCCGGAGCCCTGGCGGATGTCGGAGGCGTCGCGACGATCGGCCCAGGTGTGGACGTCGGAGGAGTTGGTTTCCTGCATGCCCATGAAGCGGAGCGTGTGGAACGGGGCGAGCCGCTCGAGGAAGAGCGGGTGAAACGGTGAGAAGGAGGCTCCCGGCTCCCACTGCTGGCCGGCGAACCGCCGCCCCTGCCAGTCGGGCATCCAGACGTTGAAGTCACGAACGGGGTCGGATGGGTTGGTCGACTCGACCAGCATGGAGATGCCGTCGTCCGTCGGCGTGACGGCGAGGTCGGCGAAGTTGCGGCCGGCGGCGGTGCGGCCGCTGGAGATCACACTCGCGTCGAAGCCGAACGAGACCACCCCATCGCCGTCCCACTCGGCCCGGTAGGTGCCCCCCGCGTAGCCGCCGCCGATGCCACGGAACATGAGCGTGCCGGCCCGCTGCTGCATCGTCTGGCCCGATGCGGTGGTCCAGGTGGCCAGCCGGGTCACGTTGCCGTCGGCATCGAGGGCCAGGCGAGGCGTGGACGGGTCATCCCATGAGGTGCCCCACGTGGCTGTGTTGAAGGCGTGCGTGATCCAGGGCCGCGAGGCCTTGAAGGCGTCGGTGAACGTCCAGGCGGGGGACCAGTCGACGACGTTCTCGAGGTTCATGCCCACGGCCATGTGGGCATCGGCCGCCATCATCGACCGGGCCTCGAGCCGCTCGGGCCCGCCGCGAAATGCGGCGCGCGCCGCATTTCGCGGCAGCTTGGAATGACGGGTCCGGAGCAGCATGTCCGAGTCTCCACTGCGAGGCATCGCCGGAAAACGAGGGCCTTTCCTGCCATCGGCCCGGCGGGCCGCCCGCCTGCCCCCGAGCGCACCCATTTCCAGAGCAATCCGCGTGCCACGGCCGCGGTCTTTCGGCTGCGCGGGACGGGCCGCCTCTAGGCCCGCTCGACGCGACTTCCCGGAAGCCTGCGGAGAATCCGTCGCATCTCCAGGACTCCGATCGTGGAAAGCACCTGGGATGCGGAGAGGTTCGTCTCGGAGACCACGACGTCGATGTCGCAGGCGCCGGCAACGACATGCGCATCGATCGTGGCGAGCACCTGCCGCTCGACGTCGCCGAGGTCGAGTTCGGCGGGCGACTTGATCGTCCGGCCATCGGGGCCGACGGTCGTTTCGAAAAGCGGCCCGAGTTCCTCGAGGATGTCATCGACGCTTTCGACGAGCTTCGCGCCATCCCGGATCAGGCCGTGGCAGCCGCGTGCCGTACGGCAGTCGACCTGCCCGGGCACCGCGAACACCTCGCGGCCCTGTTCCGTGGCGAGCCGAGCCGTGATCAGGGCCCCCGACCGCTCCGCCGCCTCGACCACCACGGTGCCGAGCGTGAGCCCCGACACGATTCGGTTCCGCTGCGGGAACGATCCGACGTGGGCGTCGGCGAGCGGCGGAGCCTCGCTGACAAGCGCCCCTCGGGAGATCACCTCGGTGGCCAGTTCGGCATGCTCCGGTGGATAGATGTTGAGCACGCCGGTGCCGAGGACCGCGACCGTGCGGCCGCCGGCATCGAGGGCGCCGCGATGAGCCGCGGCGTCGATGCCCCGTGCCAGCCCGCTCACGACCGTGTAGCCGGCCCTTGCCAGACCGCCCGCGAGCTGCCAGGCGACCCGCTTGCCGTACGGAGAGGCGTTGCGGGCGCCGACCACCGCGACCGCGAGGGCGTCGCACGGCTCGAGCCGGCCGCGCACGAACAGAACGCTCGGTGGATCGCTGATCCGTGCGAGCAGGCCGGGATAGCCGTCGCGGCCTTCGACGATCGCGTCCACGCTCTTTCTGTGGCACAGGTCGAGCACGTCCTCCGCGATCCCGCTCGACGCGGAGGCGGCGATCGTGGCCGCGAGCTTCGGCCCGATCCGTCCGACCGACATGAGCTCC
>CAIKWU010000550.1 GCA_903831155.1 uncultured Planctomycetaceae bacterium
ACCGCATCCGGGGGGCCGTCGAGAACCCCGCGATTTCCGCCCCGCCGACCGTGGGTCGCGGGCTGGCCGACGATCCCAACACCACCGCCGAGTTCCTCGACAACGTTCTCGACGGCGAACGGCTCGAGGCGTTCGAGCGGGTCTGCATCGAGTCGGACATGCACCTCGCCGATGTTGCGGGCTGCCACCGGATCCTGGCGGAGATGCTTCGCGAACCCGACTCCGTGGAGACCTTCGAGCCGTCCAGCGGCCGGACCGCGCTCGAGGCCGCCCGCCGCGCGGTGCGCGGTCCGGCCGTCGAGCCGTCGGGCGATCGCCGCTCCCGCCGGCCCGCCACGGTGGCGGTCGCCCCGCAGCCGAGTCGGCGGCGGGCTCCCCTCGCCGCGTGGCTGTCGGCTGCCGCCGCGCTGGTGCTGCTCGTGGCCGTCGGCGGCGGGCTGATCTGGACGCTCACCCGCAGACGGTCGGACCGGCCGCGGCAGGTGGCAGCGGTGGAGGCGGCCCCGGCCGTCGCGAAGAACGCCCCGCCGGCGCCGCCCCCGGAGATGGAACAGGCCGCTGCGACCAAGGCACCACCGGCTCCGGCCCGAGCCGAGCCAGATCCGGCTCGGGAATCGCCGCCGCCGGCCGCGGCGACGGACCGCAAGGAGGAGACCGCTCCACGGATGGCCGTCGTCGAGGCTTCGCCGGCTGTCTCGCCGCCGCCGGCCGTGGAGCAGGCAACCGCTCCCGCCTCACCGCCATCGCCACCGCCGCCGCCTGCTCGCTCCGTGCCCTTCGGAGAGGCGATGGCGATCGGCGGAGGGACCGAGCCTCTCCCCGACGGGGGCGGGGGGCCGCCGGCCGCCGCGGGCGATGCGGTCGCGCAGCCGGCTGCCATCGCCGACGTGGATGAACGCGTTGCCACGCTCGTCGAGGGAGCCGTTCTCGTTCGCGTGGCGGGAGATGGAGGCGGGTGGCGGTCGGTGAAGGCCTCGGGGCCTCTCGGCGACGAGCCCGACCGCTTTGATCTGCTCGCACCGGCAGGCGTCTACCCTCTCGTCACCGTCGCCGGAGTCGCGATCAGGCTGCATCCAGGCACGCGGGTGGTCGTTTCCCGAGTCGCCGACGCCGCTCTGTCGCTCGTCGTCGCACACGGCCGCGTCGTGATCGAGGGGACGGGCGACGTGTCGTGGCCCGCCGTCTCTGCCGGCGGGCTTCGCGGCGGGCTCGGTCTGGCGGATCGCCAGGCCGCCGGCATCGAGGTCGCCTCTGACGTGCCGGCAGGCGGTGGACCGATCGACGCCGTCCCCCCGCGGGCCGCCGTCTTCTCGGGAGCGTCCGCCAGGGCCTGGCGGCAGGCCGCGGCCGACGGCGCGGAGCGGCCGCTGATCGGCATTCCGGGCGAGGCGCTCATCCCGGCTGACACCGCGCTCCGCTGGGACGGTCGCGACCCCGCCACCGCGCGGCTCGAGCCGTGTCCGGCACCCGGGTGGATGCGGGAGGTCGCCCCGGCCGACCGCACGTGGCACCGCGCGGGGAGGGACCTCGCCGCCGCGGTGGCCAGCGTGCCCGCCGACGCGGCACTCGAAACGCTGCGGCGGCGATCATCGGCCGGTCTTCCCGAGGACCGCGCGGCCGCCGCCGCAACGCTCGCGTTTCTGGGCGAACCGGCGGGGCTCGTCGACCTGCTCTGCGACGCGCCTCCCCGCGGGCTTGGCGAGACCCAGTGGTCTGCGGTTGAGGCCATGACCGTGCCCGTCGTCCTGGCGCGGGGAGGTCCCGAGGCCGAGTCGCTGCTCGCCGCGTTTCGTGAACGTGCCCCCGGGGGGGCTGCCGTCGCCGCGCTCGCCCGCGGCCCCGGCGACGAGGATCTCGCGAAGGATGGCGGTGCCGAGCTCGTGGCGGGCCTCGACGACGCGAACCTCGTGGTGCGCCGCTACGCGATTCTCAGGCTTCGCGAGATCGTGCCGCGAGATGCCCGGCATGGTGACGACTACCGGGCCGATCGAGCCGCGGCGGAGCGTGGCGAATCGGTGAAGTGGTGGCGGACGCTCGCGGAGCGGGGCGGTGTCCGCCGCGGCGCGGGACAGGCGAACGCCCCTCCCGCCGGTCGCGGCGGCGAGTGAGTTTGCCGTCGGACGCGAGGATTCCCGCTGCTGAATTGCTGCGGCCGCAAGGCGGGTGATATGCTTCGCTCAGAGCTTTCGCCCCTCTTCCGGAGTGCTATCGGGTGCAGATCAAAGTTTCGGCCCGCCACGGCCATCTCAGTCCCGCGTCCCAGTCCAAGATCGAGACCAAGGTGTCGCGGCTGACCAGATATTTCGACCGCGTCACGGCCCTGAACGTGACCGTCGATCTGCAGAACCCGGCGCTGCCGGCCGTGGAAATCGTGGCGTCGTCCGAGCACTTCCACGAGCTGGTGAGCCACGAGGCCGCGGCGCAACTCTGGCGGAGCGTCGACGGCGCGGTGCAGAAAATGGAGCAGCAGCTCCGGAAGCACAAGGAAAAGGTCCGCGACCACAAGCACGTCCAGTCGAGCCGCCGCTCCTGATCGGCGCCCGCCCCCAACCGAGCCTGCACCACGCATGAAATTCTCCGACTTCGTCGCCACCGAGGCGATCCGCTCCCACGTGGCCGCGGACTCCAAGGAGGGAGTGATCCGCGAGATGGCGCAGTCCCTCGTGGACGCGGGCCGGATCGCGGCCGGCGACCTCGAGGGGATCGTCAAGGCGATCATGAAGCGGGAGGATCTCGGCAGCACCGGCATCGGCCGCGGCGTGGCCGTGCCCCACACCAAGCACCCGAGCGTGACCAGGCTCGTCGGCACCGTGGCGGTGAGCCAGGACGGCATCGACTTCCAGAGCCTCGACGGCGAGCCCGTGCAGCTCTTTTTCCTGCTCGTCTCGCCGCCCGATCGCCCCGGCGACCACCTGCGGGCCCTCGAGAACATCTCGCGGCAGCTCCGCGACGACTCCTTCTGCCGGCTGCTGAAGTCGGCAAAGGAGCCCCTCGACATCCAGCACCTGCTCGAGGAGGCCGATGCCCACGGCGTGGTGTCCTGACATGACGGCAGAGAGCCCCGAATCCGTTCGCACCGCCACCGACGGCCTCCCCGAGGAGACCGTGTCGCGGCAGGTTGTCGTGGTCAACGCGGCGGGCCTGCACGCGCGGCCCGCCGACCTGCTCGCCCGCGAGGCGCGGAAGTGGCGGTCGCGGATCGAACTCGTCAACGACTCGCAGCGGGCCGACGGCAAGAGCATCCTCGAACTGCTCACGCTGGCGGCCGAGTCGGGCACGCGGCTGGTGGTGGAGGCGACCGGGCCCGACGCCCGCGAGGCCCTCGAGGCCATCGGCAGCCTGTTCGAGAGCCGCTTCAACGAACACGACAACGACCAGGATTCCTGACCCGGGAACGTGTTCGGGGCCGAGCCCGGCCCCCGTTCACCGCGGTCCGATCGACACGACCGACACCACACGAAGGAGCCGCGACCAGCCGCCAGGCGCGAGACCCCGGGATGCCGATCGCCCCCGCCTCCGCGGGTCGTGCGATCTCCCGCGAGGGCTTCGCTGCCGGCGGGCGGACTGCGCCCGATGCTCAAACTCCAAGGCATCGCCGTTTCGCCCGGCGTGACCATCGGCGAGGCCCTCGTCCTCGACTCCGAGGGCTTCCGCATTCCACGGCGGTTCGTGGAGCGGAGCGCCGTCGACACGGAGCTCGCCCGCCTCGCCGCCGCCGTGGCCGAGACAGCCCGCGAGGTGGCGCGGAACCGCGATGCGATCCGCATCGAGCTCGGCGACCAGTACGCCGCGATCTTCGAGGCGCACCTGGCGATGCTTCACGACCCGAAGCTCCAGGAGGAGCTCACGTCGGCGGTCCGTGACCGCAACTGGTGGCCGGAGTACGCGGTGAGCCGCACGCTCCGCCGCTACGCGAAGGCCTTTCAGAACCTCGACAACCACATCGCCCAGCGGGCGCACGACATCTACGACCTCGAGAAGAGCCTTCTCCGCAACCTGCTCGGCCAGCGTCGCGAGACGCTCGCGGCGATCTCGCAGCCGGTGGTGGTGCTCGCGCACAACCTCACGCCGAGCGAGACGGCCAACCTCGACCGCCGGCTCGTGAAGGGCTTCGCCACCGAGCTCGGCGGTCCGGGCAGCCACACCGCGATCGTGGCCGAGGGGCTCGAGATCCCGGCGGTCGTCGGCGTGGGCCCGTTCCTCGCCGATGTCTCGGGGGGGGAGCCCGTGATCCTCGACGGCAACCAGGGGGTGATCATCCTCCAGCCCGACGAGGAGACGATCGCCCAGTACCGGCTCGAGGAGGAGGCCGCGCGGCACGTGGCGGCCCGGCTCGACCGGCTCCGCGACCTGCCGGCCGAGACCACCGACGGCGTCCGCGTGCAGATCATGGGGAACATCGAGTTCCCGAGCGAAGTGGAGCAGTGCATCAGCCGCGGCTGCGACGGCATCGGCCTCTACCGGACGGAGTTCCTCTATCTCACGAGCCGGCGGGAGCCGACCGAGGAGGATCACTTCGAGGCCTACAGCGCCGTCGTCAAGGCGATGGCGGGCAAGCCCGTGGTGATCCGCACCCTCGATCTCGGCGCCGACAAGATGCTCACCGAGACCACGCCCGAGGAGGAGCGGAACCCGTGCCTCGGCCTGCGGAGCATCCGGCTGTCGCTGCGGCAGCTGCCGATCTTCCGCACCCAGCTCCGCGCCATTCTCCGGGCGAGCGCCCTCGGCGACGTGCGGGTGATGTTCCCGCTGATCTCCACGATCGTCGAGCTGCGGCAGGCCAGGATGGTGCTCGCCGACGTGATGGAGGATCTGGCCGAGCACGGCATCGCGTTCAACCCGAAGATGCCGGTGGGCATGATGGTCGAGACGCCGGCCGCGGCGATGATGCTCGACGCCTTCATCAAGGAGGTCGATTTCGTCTCGATCGGCACCAACGACCTGATCCAGTACACGCTGGCGGTCGATCGGGGCAACAAGGAGGTTGCGGATCTGTACAACGCCTGCGATCCGGCGGTGCTGCGGCTGTTGCGCCGCTCGCTGGACGTGGC
>CAIKWU010000551.1 GCA_903831155.1 uncultured Planctomycetaceae bacterium
CACCTGCTTCTCGACGGCGCCGTTGACGAAGTCGGAGATCACGCGATCGATCGGGCAGCCGTCGCCCTCGATCATGATGCCGGTCTGGCCGGTGGCGATGAACTTCGCGTCGACGCCGCGGCCCTGCAGCCCGCGGGCGAGCTCCACCGAGGTCACCATCTTGCCCACGGAGATGTCCTGGCCGATCGTGAGGATACGGAGACACTCCTCGCGGAACGGCTGACACTTCGCCACGTCGCGTTCCTCGTTGCGACGCACGTCCCTCAACTCGACGCCCCGATCGCGAGCGGCCGCCACGAACTCCGGATCATCGGCCAGGAACTCGTGCAGGCCCGACACGATCCGCATGCCCCGGCCGATGGCCGCGAGGATCACCGGCCGCCAGGTCCGGGGAATCCGCCCGCCCGGCGGCGCGATCCCGATCAGCAGTTCGTCGGCCGGGCCGGCCCCGTCGAGCGTGGCGACCACCGGAATGGTGCCGCCGGTGCCGAACAGGTCGTCGGCCGTGCGGCCGGCCTGGGTCGAGTCGAGGATGGCCACGATGTCGGTGGCGCGGTATCGGAGCAGGCACGACGCCGTCTTGCCGGCGAGGGGCTCCCCGTACCCCTCGGTGAGGAGCACGATTCGATGCGGAGGTGCGGGAGCGGGCATGCGGAGAATATCCCGCCGGCACGGTCCCAGCGTCAACACTCGACGAGGCCCGTACAGCGGTTTACAACCGTGCTCCCGTGGGCTGCGATCCTGCCAGCATCCGAAGCCGCATGCTCGTGCCCCCGCCGCGCGGCGGGGGTGGTCAGGGTGTCGGTTGCCGGTGGCGCGGGATCGCCATGCTCGCCTCGCTCGTGGTCTGCACGTCGGGAGCTGCCGTGGCCAAAGCCGCCGATGCCTGCAGCCAACTGGTGCTCGTCGTGGTTCCCGGCTGGCGGGATATCACGGGGGTGCTCGAGTGCCATGAGCGGCGGGGCGACGACTGGATACGAGTTGGATCGCGCGTGCCGGTGACGATCGGTCGGGCCGGCTGCGGCTGGGGATCGGGACTGCATCCCAGGATCGACGAGGGGCCACGGAAGCGGGAGGGAGACGGCCGCTCACCGGCGGGCGTGTTCGCGATCGGCACCGCCTTCGGCGCCGGCCGGACGCTCGACACCGGGCTCGCCTACCGTCCGCTGACCGCCCACGACTGGTGCATCGATGATCCGACCTCGCCGCACTACAACCGGATCGTGGACGACCGCGAGGTGGGGGCCGAGGCCGTGCGGGGCTCGACCGAACCAATGCGCCGCGACCTTCATCTCGCGGGCGACCGGCTCTACGAGCTCGGCTTCGTGATCGAGCACAATGCCGGCGGCGAGGCCGGCTGTGGCAGCTGCATCTTCGCTCATCCGTGGCACGACGCCGCCACGCCGACGGCCGGCTGCACGGCCCTCGCCGTGAGCGAGCTCCGCGACCTGCTGCGGTGGCTGCGGGCCGAAGCCCACCCCCGGTTCGTCCTGCTGCCGGCCGCGGAGCACCGCCGCGTGTGGCACGCCTGGGATCTCCCGCCCCCTGGAGACACGCCATGACCGGTGGACAGCGGGTGTTCGCCGGCCTCGTGGCCGGTGCCGCCGCGGGCCTCGCGCTGGCCCGCTGGGCCCCCGGCTCGGTGGACGCGATCGCGGCCGTGGCCAGGCCCGTCGGCACGCTCTGGCTGCACGCGCTGCAGATGACGGTCGTGCCGCTCGTCGTGTCGCTGATCGTGGTGGGCGTGTCGCAGGCGGCCGACGTGGCGGCAGGCGGGCGGATCGCCCGGCGGGCCCTCGCGTGGATCCTCGTGCTGGCGATCGCGGCATCGGCGTTCACCGCCATCGTGGCCCCCCGCATCCTCGACCTCTGCCCGCGGGCCGACGACCTCGCCGCCGTGCTCCGTGCCAGCGGTGCCGCCGAGCCGGCCCCCGCGGCCCCCGGAGCGGGCATCCTCGACCGGATCACGTCGCTCGTGCCGGTGAACGTGGTGGCGGCCGCGGCGCAGGGGGCGATCGCGCCGCTGGTGGTCTTCTCGCTGCTGTTCGCCTTCGCGCTCACGCGGCTGCCGACGGTCAGACGCGAGCCCGTGGTCGCGGTGGCCCACGCCATCGCCGACGCCATGATCGTGATCGTCGACTGGGTGCTCCTGGCCGGACCGGTCGGGGTGTTCGCGCTGATCTTGCCCGTTGCCGCCAAGGCGGGCGCCGCGGCGCTCGGCGCCCTGGGCGTGTACGTGGGAGTGCTTATCGGCCTGTACCTCGTGGTCACGGCCGCCGTCTACGCGGTGGCGTGCCTCGGCGGTGGCACCACGCTTCGCCGGTTCGCCGCCGCGGCCCTCCCCGCCCAGGCCGTCGCGGCCGGCACGCAGAGTTCGCTCGCCAGCGTCCCCGCGATGATGAAGGCGGCCGCCGCCCTCGGCTATCCGCCGCGGATCGGCGGCCTCGTCATCCCGCTCACGGTGTCGCTGTTTCGGATCACGAGTCCCGTGCAGTACGTGACCGTGGCGAGCTTCATCGGCTGGGCGTATGGCACGCCCCCCGATGCATGGTCGCTGGCCGTGGCCGCGCTGCTCGCGGTGGTGATCAGCCTCGGCGCGGTGGGCCTCCCGGGCCAGGCGAGCTTCATGGGCACGATCCTTCCGGTCGTGCAGGCCGCCGGCATGCCGCTGGAACCGCTCGGCCTGCTGCTGGCCGTGGACCTGATTCCCGACGTGTTCGCCACCATCGGCAACGTGACGGGCGACCTCGCCGTCACCAGCCGCGTGGGCGAGGGGGAGCGGCTCAAGTCGCCCCGGCCCGCGCCTCGCGGAGCAGGTCCATCGAGATCGGGCCGGTGAGGTAGCCGGCCGCGCCGGCCTGCAGCGCCCGCTGCTCGTCCTCGAAGGAGTAGGTTTCGCTGACGACGAAGACGCCTGAGCGGAGCACCCCGCCAGCCTGATCGAGCGAGATTCGAGCGCCACCACGAAGCGGATCGACGCCGCCCTGCGCCACGACGGGAATGAGCATTTCGAGGAGGTCGATCCCTGAGATGTCAGGGAGGTCGGCCGCCACGAGCCACACGTCTGCACGGAACCGCCGCGCCATCCGCAGGGCCGAGCGGCCATCGACGCAGAAGTGCAGCCCCACGTCGCCCCGTTCACCAGCGGCAACGAGCTCACCGAACCGCTCACATGCCGGCGACACGATCACGAGCTCCCGCATGCGGGGTTCGCGGACCTGGGCACCGCTCTCGGGGACGATGGCGTTCAAAACGATCGGGATCATGAATGACTCCGCTTCTGACTCATGGCATGGATCGAGGGCCGGTCTCGTGGACCGTCAGACGCTGCCACGGCCCGCTGTGCGGGGTCCGCGTCCGCCTCTGACACGAGTGGGCAGTGCAACCCGCGTGCCAGAAGCCTTCATAATCCGAACTTCTCGGCTTTTCACGTTGTTTATCGGTTATCCCGAGCTTGGGGACTGCTGGGCGAACCGCCGACGGTGGGGCGATTTGCACCAGCGCTGGTCGCCTGCGACCACTCGGGCTGGGGCGAATCGCCCCAGGAGCGCGTTCGCGGGGCCGCGTCGGGGCCCGTCACCCAGGAACGACCTCCGGGCCGTCCGCTCGACCGCAGTTCGGCCCCCCGGCGTCGTCACTCCCCGGAAGCCGCCTCGCCGCCGGTCCGGCTTCCAATCCCCTGCCACACCGCAAAATCCACGCTCTCGCTCACGAACCTTACCGAGCTGTCGGCATGGACGAGGCCGACCAGGGCGCCATGGTAGCTCGACGCGGCGATGTGGGCCGTGTTGTAGCTCGTCAGGCCGCAGTTGTACCGCTGCGTCGCCGGATCACCCGTCCTGCGGTTCCAGTTGGGCGGCAGGGTGTGCGTGTACATGAACGTGTAGGGGAGGAAGGCCCGATAGTACTGCTGACCCGTGTACTGGATCGGCGTTCCCGTGGCGTTTGGCCGGCACTGCGACACGGACTGCCCGTCGGTCAGGTTGCGATCGGGATAGGGCGTGGCCGTGTTGAACGCGGTCGTGTGCGTGGTCGTGGAATCTCCCGCCTGCACGATGCCGCGCATCACCTCGGCGAAGAGCGCCGTCTTGGAGGTGCCGTCGGTAATCTCGGAAACCTTGTATCCGCGAAGCTTGTCGTTCGGCATCGCGAAAATCCCGTCGATCCGCGTGCCACCGGCCCACGGCGCACCGCCGACGCAGGCGAAGTAGTTCGAACGGCCCGAGGTCTCGTATTGCGCCGTGGAGCCATCGGACGTACACAGGAAGGGCTTGACGTCCTGCTGCCTCGCCCGGCCGTTCTGGGAGTCGAATGGACTGTTGTGGATGTTGACCGTGAGGTCGAACTTGTCGAAGCGGCCTCCCTCCTCGAAATACGGTAGCACGAGCACCTGCGGGGTGGCCTCCGACGGCTTCAAGGTTCGCGGCGGAAACCGCTTCTTGACGTTCTCGTAGCCGAGGGTCGCCAGCCCCATCTGCTTGAGGTTGTTGCCGCAGCTGCTCCGCCGGGCCGACTCGCGGGCAGCCTGCACCGCCGGGAGGAGCAGGCCGATCAACACGCCGATGATCGCGATCACGACCAGCAACTCCACCAGGGTGAAGCCGCCGCCTTGCTTTCCCGCTGCCGTCATGGTGTCACGCTCGCCGTCGCGGTTTCAGCCGCGTCGGCGCCCCCTCCGAAGGCCCGCCGCCGCGCCCACGACCGCCGCGGCGAGCCCCCACGCCGTCGTCGGCTCCGGCACGGCGGCGACACCCGACGCCCCCGGGGCCGAGTTGTAGGGGCCGGCGTCGTAGAGGCCGGTGGCGAAGAAGTCGGCGGCGTCGAGGATGTCGACGATGCCGTCGTAGCTGAAGTCGCCCTCCAGCCAGGTCGCCGGCGAGCCCGTGTCGAACTTGGCGAACGCCAGGAAGTTCGACGCGTCGAG
>CAIKWU010000552.1 GCA_903831155.1 uncultured Planctomycetaceae bacterium
ACCGGTCCGGCCGCTCGCATGCGGTCGCGTCAGGACTGACCTTCGATCCGGGCTCAGCCGAGGCGGTCGAGCAGACGGTCGAGGGCGGCGTCGAGCTTGTCCGGCGTCTCGTAGGAGCCGTCGGCGATCGCGGCCTTGATGGCGGCGACACGGTCGAAGCGGATGTCGCTCGTCGCGCCGGCGGCCTTCACCGCGTCGACCGACAGCGTGACCGCATCGTGCACCTCGCCCACGCCCTGCTGCGGAGCGGCGGACTTCGCAGCCTCCACGCCCTTCACGGCACCGAGGCCCTGCGAACCCTGCGTCGAAAACACACCAAAGATGTTCATGATCGTCCTCCTTGCGGCACGTCGTTCCCTCTCGCCGTCACCCCCGCACGGCCGCTTCTACGCGGCCACCGTCCGAAGGGTTCATCGAGCGATCGTGGATTTCGGCGCCGCCTCCTTCCCTCTCATTGTTGCCGCGCTTCCGCGTCCCGGCGACACCAGTCGTCGGACAGCGGCCGGTCGGTTTCAAGACCCGGTCGCCGCGGCCAACTTTTCTTCATCGACCAGCCATCGAAGAAACTTCAGCGAAAATTTTTCCTGCCAGTTTTTCCCGTCCTGCCGATTCGTCGACCCCCGAAGTCCCGCAGGCCACCCAGCCTGCCAGAACCACGGTCACATCGCGAACTCCGGCTTCCGCCGGCCGAGCTGGCCCTGGAGCCGCTCGACGATGGCGCTGTGCATCTGACTGACGCGGCTCTCGGAGAGGTCGAGTGTCGCCCCGATCTCCTTCATGGTCAGCTCCTCGTAGTAGTAGAGGATGATGATCAGCCGCTCGTTGCGGTTGAGGCCCTTGGTGACGAGCCGCATCAGGTCGGCCTTCTGGATCCGTCGCGTGGGATCCTCGCCCTTCTTGTCCTCGAGGATGTCGATCTCGTGGACGTCCTTGGAGCTGTCGGTCTCGCACCACTTCTTGTTGAGGCTCACGAGGCTCACGGCATTGGCCTCCACGAGCAGCTTCTCGAACTCCTCGCGGGAGAGGCTCATGTGTTCGGCCACCTCGGCGTCGGCCGGGGCGCGGCCGAGCTTGGCCTCGAGCTGCTTGATCGCCTCGTTGAGCTTGCTGGCCTTGGAGCGGACGAGCCGCGGCACCCAGTCCATCGTGCGGAGCTCGTCGAGCATCGCCCCGCGGATCCGCGGCACGCAGTAGGTCTCGAACTTCACGCCCCGCGACATGTCGAAGGCGTCGATCGCGTCCATCAGGCCGAACGTGCCGGCCGAGACGAGATCGTCGAGTTCGACGCCGTCGGGCAGCCGTGACCAGATCCGCTCGCCGTTGTATTTCACGAGCGGCAGGTACTGCTCGATGAGCCGGTTGCGGAGGTCCTCGTTGGACTGGTCGGCTTTGAACCGCTTCCAGATTTCCAGGACCTCTTCGGCCGACGTCTGGGTCGCGTGATGTGCCACATCATCCTCCTTGACAGGTTTCCGTTCGCACCTGCGAAGGCCGCGGCTCCGCCGCCCGCCTCCGCACCGTGGGCCGCCCCGCAGGACGGCCACCGTTCACCACCGCGTCAGGCGCTCCGACGAACTCTTCGTCATCGGCGGCCGACCGGTGGTTGCTTGACTCGATTTCGGGGTGCCCCTGCACCCGACTCATCTTCTCCACTGTGAAAGAATCGCCGTCCGCGACGGCCTCGCTCCGCCTCATGCGGCCCGCGCGGCCTCCGCGCTGCCGACCGTCGCAAACACCTCGAGCCGGGCCTCGTCGAGCGTCTCCTCGTCGGCGAGCACGACGATGTCCGGCAGGTGCCGGGCCAGCGCCTCGCGAACCGCCCGCCGGGCCCCGCCCGGCACAAGCACCACCGGATGGCCGCCCCGTTCGACGGCCGTCCGCACCGCCCGGCGAACCTCGCCGGCGAGCCGTGCCGACGCCCGCGGCGCGGAGCCGCGGCCCGACTTCACGATCGCGTCGACCGCGTCGCCGGCGAGCCGCACCGCGGTGAGCCTGCCCTGGGGATCGCGCGCCCGGCGGCAGATGGTGCCTGCCAGCCGGCGCCGCACGATCTCGGCGAGCTGCCACGGTTCGGCCGCCTCGGCGGCGTGGTCGGACATGAGTTCGATGAGTTCCGCGAGCGGCCGGATCGGCACGCCCTCGCGGAGCAGGCACTGGAGCGTCCTCTGGATGCGGGCCACGGTGATCACGCCCGGGACGATCTGCTCCACGACGGCCGGCTGCGCCGCCCGCAGCGACTCCACCAGTCGGTTGGCGGCGTCGCGGGTGAGCAGGCGGTCGGCCCGCCGCCGGACGGCCGACTCCAATGCCCGCGCCACGATGCCGGCGTCGTCGAGGACCGAGGCCCCGCGCAACCGGCAGGTCTCCGCCTGGGCATGCCCCACCCAGGTTCCCGTGCGGCCCGTGAGGGGATCGACGACAGCGGTCCCATCCACCGGCGACGGCGTGCCGGGCGGCAGCACCGCCAGCATCCGCGCCAGCGGAATCTCGTCCTCCACCACCGCGTCGCCGGCGACCGAAATCCGGTAACCGCGGCCGGGGAGGGAGAGGTCGTCGCGAAACGCGACCTGCGGGAGCACGATGCCGAGGTCGGCGGCGAGCGACGTCCGCAGCCCGCCCACCCGCTCGAGCAGTGGCCCGTTGCCAGCCACGAGGCCGAGGAGCCCGCTGCCCAGTTCGACGAGCACCCGGTCGTCCGCCAGAACGTCGGCGGCCGGGCTCGCGGCCTCCTTCTTCGCGGCCCGCGACGGCCGCGGGGCGGGCTGGTCGTGGTCGGACTCGTCGTCGGTGGGGCCGGCAGCCGCCGGCCGGCGGCCCAGCACCACGGCGGTCGTGAGCGTGATCGCGGCCATGCCTGCCAGCGGCAGGAACGGCAACCCGCTGAGCGAGAGCAGGGCCAGGAACACGCCCGTGATCGCCAGCACGTGGGGCTTGGCCGTGAACTGGCGGCCGAACTCCCGCGAGAGATCGACCGACTGGCTCGACCTCGAGATCAGCAGGCCGGTCGCCACCGAGATGAAGAGCGCCGGGATCGACGCCGACAGGCCGTCGCCGATCGTCAGCCTCGAGTAGACGTTCATCGCCTTCTCGACCGGCATGCCGTGCTCGATCACGCCGATGGCCAGGCCACCCACGAGGTTGACGAACGTGATGATCACGCTCGCCACGGCCTCGCCGCGGACGAAGCGGCTGGCACCGTCCATGGCGGAGAAGAAGTCGGCCTGCCGCTGGAGGTCGAGCCGCATTCGCCGGGCCTGGTCGCGGGTGAGCGTGCCGGCGTTGACCTCGGTGTCGATCGCCATCTGCCGGCCCGGCAGGCCGTCGAGAGCGAACCGGGCCGCCACTTCGCTCGTCCGCGTGGAGCCGGCGGTGATCACCACGAACTGCACGATCGCGATGATCGCGAAGATCACGCCGCCGACCACGAGGTTGTTGGCGGCCACGAACTGCCCGAAGGCCTCCACCACCTCGCCGGCGGCGGCCGTGCCGTCGAGCGCCGCCCGCGAGAGGATCAGCCTCGTCGTGGCGATGTTGAGCACGAGCCGAACGAGCGTGATCCCGAGCAGGAAGGTGGGAAACACGCTCATGTCGAGCGGTGTGCGGGCCGCCAGCGCGCCGAGCAGCGCCACGACGGAAACGGTGAGATTCACCGCGAGGAGCACGTCCACGATCGGTGCCGGCACGGGCGCGAGCACCACCAGCACGGCCAGCAGGATGGCCGTGGGGATCGCGAAGTCCATGACGTGGGCGACGACGGGGCGGCGGAGGGCCGCGGCCGTCGCGGACGGCTGTGCCATGACGATTGGAAAAAGGTTCGGAAAAACGTGGCGGTGCGGTGGCCGGCGGACCCGTGCCCGTCGGAAGGCGGGACGGTAGCGGCCCGCGACGCGACGCGTCCAGACCGGCCGCGGCCGCGGACAACCGCTACAATCCCGGGCAAAACGGCCTTGCACCCCGGACCGTCACCGACCATGCGCTTCGACCGCTTCGGCCTCGCCTTCGACTACCCCGACAACTGGACCATCGACTCCGACGATTCCGGCGGCCGGTACGCGACCGTCACGGTCTACGCGCCCGGTGGCGGATTCTGGTCGGTCAGCGGCCACGCGCCCGGCGGCGATCCCCGCGAGCTCTCGGCCGCGGTCGTCGCCCAGATGAAGAAGGAGTATCAGGACCTCGACGCCGAGGAGGCGACCGACGACGTGGCCGGCCGCGGACTGCGGGGCTTCGACATGAACTTCTACTGCCTCGATCTCACCAACACCGCGCAGGTGCGGACCCTCGAGACGACGGAGGCGCTCTACCTGATCTTCTGCCAGGCGGAGGACCGGGAATGGAACGAGATCGCGCCGGTGTTCGCGGCCATGACGACGAGCTTCGTCGCCACGGCCGGCCCCGAGGACGGCAGCGAGGCGGAGGACGACTGACCCCGGCCGATGCCGGCGGGTCGCGGAAAGATGGCCGTGCCCCGGGATTGCCGGGGCGAATTGTCGCCACACCCGAGCGACGAATGCCTAAGGTCCGCGACCCTGCCGGGCCGACCGCGGGTCCACCACCCGCGGCATGCCAACGCTAGGTTGCAGATCCCGTGCCGAACTCCGTCCGGGAGAAAAACACGGCGTTGCAGGCCCGGTCCTGCCGGATTTGCCGGCCGTGAGGCCGCACCGCCGGGATCGCCGACCCGTTTTTTTCAATCCGCGAGCCGGTTTGACGGGCTGAAATTGGAGTTTTTTCCGTGCCGTGCCGGGGCCCGGCGGCCGCGACATCGAGCGAAGGTGCTACCATTCCGACCTCCTCGCCCGGCCCGGGACGCGCCGGCGAGCCCCCCCGGATGTTCGGCCCCGTGCACCTGCTGGCAGACGCTTCAACGGCCGTGCCCGACACGATCCAGATGTCGCACTGGGTCGCCTTCGCCGTCTTCGTGACGGTGATGCTGGTCCTCGACCTGACCGTCTTCCACAAGAAGTCGCACGAGCCCTCGCTCCGCGAGAGCGCCTTCTGGACGCTCTTCTGGTCGGCCCTCGCCCTCGGCTTCAACGCGATCGTCTGGTGGTGGCTCGGGGGCCAGGCGGCGATCGAGTTTCTCACGGGCTACCTCGTCGAGTGGTCGTTGTCGATGGACAACGTGTTCGTGTTCGCGGTGGTGTTCGCCTACTTCGGCGTGCCGCTGAAGTACCAGTACCGCGTGCTCTTCTGGGGCATCCTCGGGGCCGTGAT
>CAIKWU010000553.1 GCA_903831155.1 uncultured Planctomycetaceae bacterium
CACACGTGGTGGACGAGCGACCGCGTCGCCCGCCGTGTGCTCCGGGCGGTGCGGATGAATCGCCGCTACGTCGTGGTAGGGCTGCAGGCCCGCTGGCTTTGGCGGCTCAAGCGACTCGCCCCCCGGGCCACCACGGCGCTCGTGCGGGCGATCTACCTTCGGCTGCGGTAGACGCTCATCGCGTTGCGACCCGGAGGCTCACTCCAGCTCTTCGAGCCAGGCCCTGATCTCGTTCTCGTACTCGCTCGCCAGACCGCCCACGATCAGCTGGCGGTGGAAGCTGGCGGCGCCCCCCTTCTTCATGTCGGCGTCTTCCGCGCTCGGAAACCGCTTCGCCGGGTCGGGGGCGATCAGGCCGCGGCAGAAGTCCATCAGGAGTTCGTTGCAGGTCACCTCGGTCGGCAGCACCTGCGGCAGCCGATGCACGAGCGACCGCTTCGCCTCGAGGAGGTCGCCGAACGACTGCAGGCCCGCGAACGGCGGCTGGCCCGAGAGCATCTCCACGAGCACGTAGCCGAGGCTGGCGAGGTCGGACCGGGGCGTGTTCTCCCTGCCCTCGAGCACCTCGGGGGCGGCATAGGCGGGCGTGCAGGTCTTCGTCGGCGGCGGCTCGTCGACGGGGTGCGCCGAGCCGATGTCGATGATCTTCGCGTTGCCGGTCCGCTTCACCATGATGTTGGCGGTCTTCACGTCGGCGTGGACGATCCCCTCGCGGTGCAGCGCGGCGAGCGCCGCAAGGCACTCGCGGACGATCGCGATCGCCACGCCCGGCTTGAGCCGCGACTGCTGCGGCCCGGCCGTGACGACCACCTTGTTGAGATACCGCCAGCGGTCCTCGTCCACGCTGGCCCTGGTCCGCTCGAGGAGTTCCGGCGCGAGCAGCCGCGAGAGGTCGTAGCCGTCGATCCACTCCATCTGCATGATGCGGATCATCCGCTGCTCGACGAAGTTCTGGACGTCGAGGAGGTTGTCCTGCTGGATCTGGGCGACCCGGGCGGCCACCGCCGCGATCCGGCTCATGGCCTCGCCGTAGGCCTGTTCGGAGGCATACCGCTCGGGCGAGAAGACCTTGAGCGCGACGGGCAGCGTGAAGTTGTCGGAGCCGCGCCGGTTGGTCAGGTAGACCACACCCTGCCCGCCGGCACCGAGCCGCCGCGAGAGCGTGTGATACTCCGTCCAGTTGAGGCGGCCCGCACCGAGGATCTCGGTGTACTTCGCGAGGAGCTCCTCGGGGCAGCGGCTGCCCACCTCGCCGGCCGCCGTGATCGTCGGCCGCTCCTCGTGCAGGATGGTGGTGCTCATGGTCCGTCCTCCCCGTCGGCGGGCTCGGGAAAGCCGAGCCCTTTGTCGACGAGATTCCGCAGGGGTCGACCCTCGCGGTGCCTGCGGAGATTGTCGCAGAAAAAGTCGGTCATCGCATCGATGCGGTGCTTCGACTGTCCGCCCACGTGCGGCGTGATCAATAGCCGCGGTGCCATCCAGAGCCGGCTCGTGGCCTGCGGGGGCTCCTCGGGCGTGACGTCGAGGGCGGCCGAATCGAGGTGGCCGCTCTCCAGGGCGTCGACGAGGGCGTTCTCATCCACCATCCCCCCGCGGGCCACGTTCACGAGAATCGCCCCCTTCTTCATCCGGGCAATCGCCCGGGCGTCGATCAGGTTGCGGGTGTGTTCCGTGAGCGGGGCACAGAGGAAGAGAATGTCGACCTGCGGGAGGATGTCGAAGAGGGTGTCGGGGCCACCGAGGAACTCGACGGCCGGAGGCTTCCGCACCGGGAACCAGTCGGTGGCGAGGATCCGCACGCGAAAGGGCTCGAGCACCTCGACGAGCCGGCGGCCGTTGCCGCCGAGCCCCACGATGCCCACCGTGGCGCCGGTGAGGTCGACGGTGGGCCGGCGGACGAACTCGCGGCGGGCCTGCTGTTCGAGGAAGAGCGGGAACCGCCGGGTGCAGGAGATCGCCATCCCCACCGTCTGCTCGGCCACCTGGTCGGCCAGCACGCCCGACGCGCTGGTGACCACGATGTCGGAGGCGACGACCGAGGGGACGAGGCAGTGGTCGAGCCCGGCGGCCGACGACTGGATCCACTTCAGCCGCCCCCCCTCCACCACGCGGTCCCACGGCACGGGCACCTTGGGGTGGCCGCAGAAGAGGTCGGCCGAGGGAAGCTCCTCGGCAACCCGCTCCTGGCCGGCATCGACGAGCGTGGCCTCCGGCCAGACCGCCTGGATCTGGGCCACGTGCCGGGGCTCGACGGGGTAGCAGAGGACGATTCGCATGGGGGCGTTTTCGCAGGCCGCCCGTCGGAATGGCAAGCGGTTTTCGGGAGACCGACGCGGCCGCTCGGACGGCGTGTATCATGTCGGCACCGACGCACGGGCGGATGCCGGCGTCGTCACCCGATCCCATCGCCATGCGCCTTCCCCTCCTGGCCGTCGCCGCCCTGGCCTTCCTGCGGATCGTCTGCGGCCTCCACTTCTTCCTCGAGGGGCTCTCGCACCTCCGCGATCCCGACTGGTCGAGCGCCGGCTTCCGCAAGGCGGCGGTCGGCCCGCTCGCCGACTGGTATCGCTCGGGGCTCCCCGAGACCGGCGACTGGTCCGGAACGCTCGGCAGGGCCGACGACCGCTCGGCCGACGATGCCGCGAAGGCATGGCGGGAGAGCGTGACCGCGTCGTGGCGCAAGCTGCTCGATGCCCGCCTGAAGGCGGCGCCGCTCGCGGCCGACGCGAAGGCCGCAGCGGAGCGGGGCCTCGAGGCGGCCGGCCAGGAACTCGCGGCCTACTGCAAGGGCATCGCCGACGACCTCGCCGACTACCGGCTGCAGGTCGGCCGGCTCGCCGGCAACGAGAGGAAGCCCGGCTCGCAGGACATTCCCTTCGAGCGGGAGCGGCTCGCGAAGAAGCAGAAGGAACTCGCCGGACAGGCCGCCGGCTGGATGAAGGACGCCGCCGCGATCGGCCAGAAACTGGTCACGACGTGGGACGATCAGCTGCCCGACGCCGCCGCCCGCAGCAGGGCTGCGGCCGCCGTCGACCCCTCGCCGCTCTGGAAGGCCGACCGGTTTGTGTCCTGGTCGCTCGTCACGATCGGGGCCTGCCTGGTGCTCGGCCTGGCCACGAAGTTCAACGCCATGGGCGGCGTGTTCTTCCTGGCCAGCGTGATCGCCACCCAGCCCTTCTGGGTGCCGGGCGCGCTGGCCACCTACGACCAGTGGGTGGAACTGGCCGCCCTGCTGGCCATCGCCGCCCTGCCGATCGGCGGCTGGAGTGGCCTCGACTTCTTCCTCAAGCGGTGGTGCCCGCTGGGCCGTTGCTGCGGCGCGAACTCCTGCGGCCGCTGATCCGTAGATTCAGAATTGCGACCCGAGGTGACCGGATGAACCTGACTGAACAGCAGAAGCAGATCGGCAAGGAGAACTTCGACGAGGCCGTGGCGATCACCCGCCGCGACTTCCTGGCCGGCACCGTTGCGGCCGGAGTCGCCACGGGGGCGGGCCTCGGCTCCATCTACTTCGGCTACGGCAAGAGCGTGGGCGACCCGCTCCGCGTGGGCGTCCTCGGCACCGGGGACGAGGGGAGCGTGCTCCTCGGCGCCCACAACCCCGAGTATCTCAACGTCGTGGCGATCGCCGACATCCGTCCCTACAACGTCTTTCGCGCCTTTCACGGCGACGTCTCGAGCCCCAGCGCCAACAAGGCCCGCCCGGGTCTGATGGCGAAGTACAAGTGGTCGACCGAAGATGCCGCGCGGGCGAAGGTGAAGGTCTACGCCGCCTACGAAGACCTGCTGGCCGACCCCGACATCGAGGCGGTGGTGATCGCCCTGCCCTTGCACCTCCACGCCCCGGCCGCCATCAAGGCGATGCGGGCCGGCAAGCACGTGCTCACCGAGAAGCTGATGGGGCACAGCATCCACGAGTGCAAGGAGATGGGCCGGGTCTCGCGGGACACCGGCAAGATCCTCGCCACCGGCCACCAGCGGCACTACAGCATCCTCTACGACAACGCCGTCCACACGATCGGCACCGCGAAGCTGATCGGCGACGTGCACTCGATCCGCGCCCAGTGGCACCGCGGCAACCTGCCCGGCAAGGATTCGTGGAAGCCGCCGATGCCGGGCGACGCCTCGTTCGCGAAGAAGCTCGCCGGCTGGAAGAAGGACCTCGAAACGGCCAAGCCGGCCGACATCGACGGCCTCCAGAAGCAGATCGCGCAGCTCGAGGCCCAGATCCTCGACCAGGCGGTCGAGGCCGCGAAGTACGGCTACACCGAGAAGACACTCGGCGACGGGTCGGTCCGCACGCCGCTCGAGGAGCTGATCCGCTGGCGGCTCTGGAACCGCACGGGCGGCGGCCTGATGGCCGAGCTCGGCAGCCACCAGCTCGATGCCGCCGGCATCTTCGTGTCGGCGATGCACGGGCCCGGCAAGAAGGTGAAGCCGCTCACGGTCACGGCCGTGGGCAACCGCAGCATCTTCCCGGCCGACCGCGAGATCGACGACCACGTCTACTGCATGTACGAGTATCCCGCCCCGGGCTACGAGGAAGACAAGAACAAGAAGATCGTGGTCACGTATTCCTCGATCAACGGCAACGGCTTCGGCGGCTACGGCGAGGTGGTGCTGGGCACGAAGGGCACGCTGGTGCTCGAGCAGGAGCAGGACGTGATGCTCTACAAGGATGCGGCCAAGGACACGCGGGTGACCGTGGCCAAGGCGAAGGACGGCGCCCCCACGCTCGACACCACCGAGAGCGGCGCCGGCCCGGCGACCGCGGCCAAGGGGGGCGGCGACGCAGCCCCGTCCCGCGGCTACACCGAGGAGATGGAGCACTGGGCCTGGTGCATCCGCAACCCGGCCCCGGAGAACCAGCCCCGCTGCAAGCCCGAGGTCGCGATCGCCGACGCGGTGATCGCGCTGGTGAGCAACGTGGCCTTGAACAACCCGACCACGCAGCCGCGGATCGAGTTCAAGCCGGAGTGGTTCGACATCGCCTCCGACGAGACGCCCGAGGGCATCAAGCCCGACGTCACCCGCGACGGCTACAAGGTCTGACCGGGCCGCGTCGGCGGCGGACGTGACCTCCGGCCGGGCTCACGGCGGTGCAGCCGGAGGCTCCTCGCCCCGGCCCGGGTAGCGGTCCATGATCGCCCGGATCGCGGGTTCGTTGCCGACGAGCGCGTCCACGCACTGGCGGTCGAGCTTCCCTCCCGACACCATCCGCTGGAGCAGGGCGAACGCCTCGCCGACGTCCCATGCCGACTTGTAGTCGCGCCGGCTGCAGAGCGCGTCGAAGATGTCGGCCACGGTGACGATCCTCGCCTCGAGCGGGATGGCGTCGCCGCTGAGCCCGCGAGGATACCCGCTGCCGTCGAGCAGTTCGTGGTGGGCGGCCACGATGTTTCGCAGGGTGCCGATACCCGCGAGGTGCCCGAGGCGGAAGTGCTCGATCAGCTGCTCCACGAGTTCGACACCGAGCACGACGTGGGTGGCCATGATCCTCCGCTCGTCGGCCGTCAGCGAGTCGGGCTTGTGCAGGATCGCGTCGGGGATGCCCACCTTGCCGATGTCGTGGAGCGGCGCGAAGAGGAACACCTGCTCCACGAACTCGTCGGACAGTTCGTGCCGCGGCGCGAGGTGCATGGCGATCACGCGGGCGTAGCGGGCCATCCGGTCGAGGTGCCTGGTCGCCTCCACGTCGCGAACGAGCGCGAAGTCGCGGGCCACGCGGATCGAGCCCACGAGCGACCGGACGGCCGTCAGTTCGTGGCAGAGCAGCATCCGCACGAGGTTCACGTAGACCTCGAGCCGCTCCACCACCGCCCCCGAAAAGGCGGCGGGCTCCCTCGAATCCATGAACAGGAATCCCTGAAACGAATCGCCGTCGAAGAGCGGCACGGTGTACGACGAGCGGAAGCCCGCGGCGCGGATGTGGGCGGAGTGGATCGCCTGGCCCGGCAGCTCGGCAGGAATGTCGTCGAGGATCCTGGCGCTCCGCAGCCTCACGAGCTCGCTGAGGCTGCGGCTCGCCGCCAGCGGAAACTCATACCTGCGGAGCGGAGCGCCGGCGTGGGAACTGTCCACGAAGGTCTTCAGGGTGCCGGTGTCCGGGTCGTGGAGCACGCAGGCGATCTGATCGACCGCGGGAACCACGGCGGCGATCTGGCGATGCAGGCTGCCGAGCCGCTCGCTCATCGTCGCCGCCCGCTCGTCGGTCAGCGGCAGCAGCCGTGCGGCGCCGGGCGAGTCAGGCGGGCCGCTCATGGCCGGAGCCTCTCCCCCGGGGCTGCAGCGGCCCGGGATCGCCCGGCATGCTTGGCGGCATAGAGCCCGCGGTCCGCCATCGCCACGAGCTCATCGACCGAGGAGGCCGCCGAGGGCACGATCGCACCCGCGCCGACCGACACCGTGACGACGCCGTCCGGCTCGAGACCGGCATGGGGCAGCCCCGCCTCGCGGACCGCGCGCACCAGCCGCCAGGCGAGGGCCTCGGCGGCGTCCAGTCCCGCGTCCGGCAGGATCGCGAGAAACTCCTCACCCCCCCAGCGGCCGAACACGATGCCCGGGTCGGCGCACGCCGTCCGCAGGACCTCCGCCACCCGGGCCAGGCAGGCATCGCCGGCGAGATGGCCTGCGGCGTCGTTGAAGGCCTTGAAGTGATCGATGTCGGCCATGACGACCGCCAGCGGGCGGCCCGTCTCCAGGCCGCGGCGCCACTCCGCCTGCATTGTCTCGTCGATCTGCCGCCGATTGGCCAGGCCCGTGAGCGCGTCGGTCGTGGCCAGCGCCCGGAGGCTTCGCGTGGCGGCGGCATCCCGGGAATGCTTCGCCAACGCGAGGTCGATCGCCACCTTGAGCTCCCGGGCCCGGAACGGCTTGATCAGGTAGCCGAACGGCGACACCGCCAGGGCCCGGGCGAGCGTCGCCTCGTCGGAGTGGGCCGTCAGGAACACGATCGCGGTGTCGTGCTGGGCGCAGATCCGCCTCGCGGTCTCGACCCCGTCGCCACCGTTGGCCAGGCGGATGTCCATCAGCACCACTGCCGGCCGCTCCCGGACGGCCGTCCCCACCGCCGCATCGGCCGTGTCCACGACCCCGCAGACGTCGTAGCCCATGGCGGCAAGTTCCGTCGAAAGGTCGAGCGCGGTGATCGCCTCGTCCTCGACGATCAGGACCCGGGACGGGTGCGTGGTGGGCGCGTTCATCGCTCGCTCCAGCGGATCGACACACCCGACAGTCCGTCCCTGGTGGCGAACGACGACAGCCCCCGGATCTGCCTGGTCAGCGAATCGATCAGCTGCAGGCCCGTGCCGGGGACCGCAGAGCCTTCCGCGGCGGGGCCCGGGCCGTCGTCACCCACGAACAGTTCGCACTCGGATTCGGTGCGATCGAGCCGCACCAGGATGCGGCCGCGATCGCGGCCCCGGAAGCCGTGCTTCAGGGAGTTGAGCACCAGTTCCGAGGCGATCAGCGACAGCGGGACGGCGTGATCCACCTCGACCCGGAGCGGCCGGGCCTCGAGCGAGATCGCCACGTCGCAGCCATCCGGCTTGTTCGACGACACGGTGAGCGAGAGCATCTCCCGCAGGTAGTCGGCGAAGTCGATCTCGGCGTAGTTGCCGGTCGAATAGAGCCGGTCGTGGATCAGCGACATGGCCCTGATCCGTTCGCGGCACTCGAGAAACACCTCCCGCTGCCGGTCGCCCTCGAGCTTCGTGGACTGGATGCTGAGCAGGCTCGAGATGACCTGCATGTTGTTCTTGATCCGGTGGTGCACCTCCTTGAGGAGCGTCTCCGACTGAAACAGCAGCCGCCGCTGCTCCTCGAGCCGCTTCCGCTCGTCGATGTTGCGGAGGAAGGCACAGTGCCCCGCACCACCGCTCGTCGGCACGGCCCAGACCACCAGTTCGGCGGCGAACGTCGATCCATCCGGCAGGCAGACCGCGACCTCCCGGGGCCGGGCCTCGTTGCCGCCGCCGCGAACGGCGTCGAGCAGCCCCGTGGTCTCCCCCGACGGCTGACGGAGGTGGAGAATCCGGTCGACGTGCTGCCCGATCGCGTCGCGCCGGGAAACGCGAAGCGCGGCCTCGGCCAGCCGGTTCCACTCCGTGACGAGCCCGTCGGGCCCGACTTCGATGAAGCAGTCGGCGGCGGTCTCGAGGATGGAACGAAGGCGGTTTTCCTTGTCGGCCAGAGTCGCGGCGGAGGCCTGCCGCTCGGTCTCCAGTCGCGTCGCCTGGATGAGCGACGCGGTGGACGACGCCAGGGGCGCGACGAGGTCGACGAGATCCCGCGTGTATCCTGCCTTGCGGTTGGCGAGCCCCACCAGGCCGACCATCGCGCCGCCGTAGAAGCAGGGCAGGCCCAGAAACGACTCCATGGGTGGATGCCCCGGCGGCAGGCCGCCGCGGCGTGGATCGGAGGCCGCCGCGTTGGCGATCACCGGTTCGTTGCCGGTGAGCGCGGCCCCGAACAGCGTCTTGAGGTTGCGAAACTCGAAGCCGCTCGAGCGATTCGCTTCGTAGAGCGCCTGCGTTTCGGGGCTCCAGGCGATGTTGGTGATGGCGTGGGTCTTGAGGTAGGGCCGCTGGTGCTCGTCCCGCAGCACCTCCCCGATGAAGCCGTATTCGCTGCCCGTGAACTGCAGGATGCGGTCGAGGAGGTCCGAAAACAGCTGTCGCGGCGCGACGCCGGCGATGAACTGCTCCTGGCTCGCGCGGACGATGTGGGCCATCTCCGCCGCGGCCTGCTCGCGGGCCTGCTGCTTGAGGTAGTCGGACCGATCCCGGGCCACTCCGAGATAGCCGACCGGCCTTCCCGACTCATCCTTGAGGGTGGATACGGTGAGCATCACGGGCACGCGGCGGCCGTCCTTGTGGATGTAGGTCCAGGCAGCGGTGTGGGCGGCCTGATCCTCGAGCGGCCGCACGAAGGCCCCGAACCCCGTGATCGGCTCCCCGTACTCCTCGCTCAGCCGCGCCGCCCGCGCGGCCACTTCGTCGGCATCGTGAAAGACCAGCGGCGTCACCCTCCCGACCACCTCCGACTCGGAGTAGCCGAGCAGTTCCTCCGCC
>CAIKWU010000554.1 GCA_903831155.1 uncultured Planctomycetaceae bacterium
GCCTAGGGCGGTCGCTTGTTCACCGCCGCGGCGACCGCCACAATCCGGGGCATCATGGCCGCGCTCACCTCCCACCTGTTCATCGTCCGTCATGCCATCGCCGAGGATGTCGCTCCTGACGGCGCGGATGGTTCGCGGCGGCTCACCCGCAGGGGGCGGCGGCGGTTCGCGAGGCTCGTCCGCCGGCTGGCCCGTGGCGGCATGGCGGTGGACGTGATCGCCACGAGCCCGCTCGTCCGCACCCGCGAGACGGCGGAGATCCTGGCGGATGGCCTGTTGCAGCGGCCGAGGGTGGAGATCGTCGAGCCGCTCGCCCCGGGGGCCGACTGGCAGCGGCTCGTCGAGTGGACGGTGGCCCGTGGCGGGGCGAGCGTGGCGTGGGTCGGCCACGCCCCCTGCGTGGGCCGGCTCGTGGCGGCGTCGATCGGCGACGGCACGGCGGCGGTGCGGATGGAGAAGGGAGCGGTGGCCTCGATCGCCCTGCCGGACGGCCTGGGCCATCCCGGGGAGCTCGAGTGGCTCGTGGTTCCGGAACTGCTCCGCCGCCGCTGACGTGCCTCCCGCGGGCGGGCGTGGCCCCGCGGCGGTGGCCGTTTACAATGCCCCCAGCGTCAAGGGTCCCCGTCGTGTCGCGGCGGGCATTGGATTTCGCGAGTCCATCACGTGGAGATTTCTGTCGTGGCCGTGTCGAACCTGGTTGTCCGCTCGAGTCGCCTGATCCCGCTGTCGTGGGCGTGCGCGTGCATCACACTGGCCATCGGCTGTGCGCCCACCGGCGGCCCGATCGCCCGCGAGGACGTGGTCGAGATCGAGACGATCGAGATGGCGTCCGCCGCCGAGAAGCCGGCTGCGTCGCCGGCCACCGACACGGCCAGGGCCATCGACGCCTCCCGGCAGGATGTCGATGTGCGGACCGCCGCGGCCGACCGGGCGATCACCGAGGCCGCCCGGCCGATGCCCGCGGCGACCGACGTCGCGGCGACCGAGAAGCCGCCGCTGGCCGTGCCCACCGATGACCCCAAGTCGCAGCAGCCGCCCGAGCAGGTGCAGCTCGGCGATCCTGCGCTCACGGCCGGGGTGCCCGGCACGGGCGCGATCACGTTGGCCCAGATCGACGAATGGCTCTCCGACCACAAGAACTTCCGGCTGCTCGAGCCGGTGCTGCCGCTGGGCCTCTCGCAGGGGGCCGGGCAGATCACCGGGCTCGACGCCAATCCGCTCACGCGCGCCAAGATCGAACTCGGCCGCCAGCTCTATTTCGACACGCGGCTCTCAGCCGACTCGACCGTCTCCTGCGCCAGCTGCCACGACCCATCGATGGGCTACACCGCCCACACGAAGACGGGCATCGGCATCCGCGGGCAGGCCGGCGGCCGCAACTCGCCGGTGTCGTTCAACCGGATCCTCTCCGGGAAGCAGTTCTGGGACGGCCGCGTGGATTCCCTCGAGGCTCAGGCGGTGGGTCCGATCCAGAACCCGATCGAGATGGGTTTCACGCACGAGGGCGTGGTCAAGCGGCTCTCCGAGAATCCGGTCTACAAGAAGCAGTTCGAGGCGATCTTCGGCGAGCTCACGATCGACCGCGTGGGCGAGGCGATCGCCGCCTTCGAGCGGGCGATCGTCACGGCGCCGTCGGCCTACGACCATTACGAGCAGCTCCTGCCGTTCACGAAGCTGGACGAGGAGGACATCGCCGACGACGAGGAACTCGCCGCGAAGTACAAGGCGGCGAAGGAGGCGGTCGCAGCTCATCCCATGAGCGACTCGGCGAAGCGGGGCCGCGACCTGTTCTTCGGCAAGGCCAACTGCACCGCCTGCCACGTGGGGGCCAATCTTGCCGACGAGAAGTACCACAACCTGGGCATCGGCATGGACAAGGCGGAGCCCGACCTCGGTCGCTTCGCGGTCACGAAGGATGAGGCCGACAGGGGCGCCTTCAAGACGCCGACCGTCCGCAACGCGGCCCTGACGGCCCCCTACATGCACGACGGCTCCGTGGCCACGCTCGAGGAGGTGGTCGAGTGGTATGACAAGGGCGGTCATCCGAACCCGACTTTGAGCGACAAGATCAAGCCGCTCAATCTGTCGGCGGAGGAGAAGACCGACCTGGTCGAGTTCATGAAGTCGTGCACGAGCCCCACGTCTCCGGTCGAGATCGCCCGGCTTCCCGAGTGATGTCGTCCGACCGCACGCTCCTGCCGATCGCCGAGGCGAAGCGGCCGCTCTACGCGGGCGTCGACCTCGGCGGCACGAACATCAAGGCCGCGCTCGTCGACGACGAGGGGCGGGTCGTGGCGTTCCACACCGAGCCCACGCACGTGTCGCGGGGGCCGGAAGACGCCGCGGCACGGCTCGGCCGCTCCGTGCACACGCTCGCGTCGCTCGCCGGGATCGCCACCAGCGACATCGCCCGGGTAGGACTCGGTTCGCCCGGGCCCCTCGACCTCGCCAGGGGCACGATCGTGCGGGCCGGCAACCTGCCCGGCTGGGACGACTTTCCACTCCGGGACCGGGTCGCGGCCCACTCCGGCCGCGACGTGACGTTCGCCAACGACGCCAACGCGGCGGGCTACGGTGAGTTCTGGGTGGGCTCGGCCAGGGGAGCCACGTCGCTGGTGCTGCTCACGCTCGGCACGGGCGTGGGCGGCGGGATCATCGTCGGCGACGTGAACGTCGAGGGGGCGCACAGCCATGGCTCAGAGTGCGGCCACATTCTCGTCGACCCATCGCCGACGGCGCGGATGTGCCCGTGCGGTCAGCCCGGCCATCTCGAGGCCTACACGAGCGCCACGTCGCTCAAGGCGATGACCCGGGAGCGGATCGCTGCCGGCGGCACCGGCAGCCTCGCCGCGGCGGTGGCCGCGGGCGAGGAACTCACGCCGATCCTCGTGGCCCGCGAGGCCGAGCGGGGCGACGCCCTCGCCACCGACGTGCTCATGGAGGCCGCCCGCTGGCTCGGGATCGGCATCGTCACGCTCATGCACGCGATCGACCCGGAGGCCGTGGTGATCGGGGGCGCGATGACCTTCGGCCGTGAATCGAACCCCGTGGGCCGCGCGTTTCTCGACCGCGTGCGGGAGGAAGTCCGCCGCCGCACGTTCCCGGTGCTCGCGGAGCGGACGAGCATCCGCTATGCGAGCCTCGGCGGCGACGCCGGCTCGATCGGCGCCGCCGGCCTCGCCCGCCTCGACCACCGGCGGAAGCACGGTTGACGGCTGGCTCGTGGCGACAGGGTTTCAGCGCCTGCAAGGAGTGAGCGAGGGGCTGCCCATGCCCCGGGAGCCGGCGTTGCTGGTCGAGCGAAGCCAGGATGGCGAAGCGAGAGCAGCATCGAGTGAGCGCAGGGCAGGATGCCCGCAGCGAACGTCCGGCGACGGGGTGTGGGCAGCCCCGAACGTGCGCACCTCAGGAGCCCGCGGCCTCACGGCCGGGAAAATCGGGCCGCGCACGGTACAATCCCTCCCATGGACTGTATACACGCGAAACATGGCATCCTGCCATTTGCGCTTGACCGACCTCCGTCGGCTGGTGCTCACACGGGCCTCCGGCCCTAGCGCTGATAGTTACGATGAATCCGTGAGGGGCTGCCCATGGCCCGAGAGCCGGCGTTGCTGACCAGCGCAGGCAGGATGCCGGAGCGCAGTCAGCATCGAGTGAGCGAAGGCCATGGATGGCCGTAGCGAACGTCCGGCGACGGGGCATGGGCAGCCCCGAACCGTTGATAATGTGGTGATAATGAGCCGCTTTTGGCTTCCGCCAAGGTGCCCGGTCAGGCCCACGTCCGGCCGCTGGCGTTTTCGGTGCGGTGTTCGAAGTTGCCGAGCAATCCGCCGATCACGTCCCAGCGGTCGTGCCGGCGGACCTCGATGTCGCCCTGCTGGTTGATGCGAACCAGGCAGGTGTCGGTGAGGCCGATCCGCTGGAGCGCGTCCGGCGAGACCTCGTCGGGCTCCAGCATGCTCATCAGCGCCCGGCCATTCATCTCGATGAACTTCATCATCCCGATCTCCGCTCGAAAAACGCCTGCTCAAGCCGCACGAACGCGTCGGGGGAAATTTCCTCCGCCCGCACCGACTCATCGAAGCCCATCGTCTCATAGACGCGGGCCACGGTGTCGCGCGAGGCGACATTCTGCTTGCCTCCAGCCATCCGCACAAGCACGCCCCGCAGGAGCTTCCGCCGGTGGCAGAAGACGTCTCGCACGAAGTCGTGAAATCGCCCGAGATCCTGGATCAAAGCCCGCCGCTGGGGCTCGAGTTCCAGGTGCACGATCGCCGACTCGATCTTGGGCCGCGGCCAGAACACGCTTGCGGGCAGGATCCGCACGACCTCGCCACGGCACTGGGCGCCGACCCAGACCGAGAGCGCGTTGTAGGCATGCGAGCCGGCGGTGGCCGTCATCCGTTCTCCCATCTCACGCTGCACGGTGACGGTGGCGGTGTCGAACGGCCGCGATGTCGCCAGCAGGTTGGAGATGATCGGCGTGGCCACGCAGTAGGGCAGGTTGGCCACCAGCCGGAAGCGTCCGGATGGCTGGAGCGAGCAGGCCTCTTCGATGGCGGCGAGCACGGCCGGGGCGAACCGGTGCTTCGACTCGAGCACGTCACCCTCGACAAGGACGACACGGCCGTCGATGTCTCCGCCTCGGACATCATCTATCTGCATCAGCCGTTCGCGGGCCAACTGCGCGAGCCGGGGATCGATCTCGCAGGTGACGACGCGGCCGGCGGCGCAGGCGAGCCGTTCGGTGAGGGCGCCCGTGCCCGTGCCCACTTCGAGCACCACGTCTGCCGGAGTGATGCCCGCAGCGCGTTCGAGGACATCGAGCAGGTTGAGGTCAACCAGAAAGTTTTGGCCGCGACGGGCATCGATCGTGAAGCCCACCTGGGCAAACAGCTTCTTGAGGTAGGCGGTGGTCTGCCGCGCCGGCCCGGTCTGGACTTTCGCTGCGTCGGATTCGGAGGGTGCGTCGGATTCAGCGGGAACGTCGGATTCGGAGGCGGTCATCGGGCGGCCTCCATCGAGCGGGCGACATATTTAAAGAGGAGATCGGTCTCGAGGTTGACCGGATCGCCCTCGGCGAGACTGCCCAGCGTCGTGCAGGCGAGCGTGTGCGGAATGAGCGCCACGCTGAACCAGCCCTCGGTCACGTCCACCAGCGTGAGACTCACGCC